>CAXNFA010000260.1:0-3781 GCA_964201105.1 Alphaproteobacteria bacterium
GCCGCCGCGCGAAATGGTGCAGATCATCTGTGGCCTGCTGATTCCGCCGGCCTTGTCGCTGCACATCATCGGTACGCGGTTGGCTTTCACGTTGTTCGATCTCAACGACCTCTACATCTACGTCCTCGCCAACTACTGGATGTTCGATCCGGCGCTGGGCATTTCGATGGTTGTCACCCTGCTGCTCGCCTGGGCGCATGGAACGATGGGGATGTATTACTGGCTACGGCTGAAACCGTGGTTTCCCGGCGTCGCACCCTGGATCTATCCGATCGTCCTGGTGCTGCCCGTGTTGGCGCTGGCGGGTTTCGCCAATGCCGGGCGCGAGACGATGGCACTGTTCGACACAGAAGACTTCGGCAGCGAATTCGCCAGCCTGATCAACCTGCCGGCCGACCCGGCCGCGGCGGAGGCCGTTCTCTACGGCTTCTGGTACCGCTGGGTCGCGGGTTACACCGTGTTGCTGCTGCTGGTCGCCAGCGGCCGCCTGCTGCGCCATGCCACCACCGATCGCAGCATGCAGGTAACGCTGACCTATCCCGACGGCCGCAAGGTGACGGTCGCAGGCGGCACGACCATCCTGGAAGCGAGCCGCATGGCGGGCGTGCCGCATGCCTCGGTGTGCGGCGGACGCGGACGCTGTTCGACGTGCCGCGTGAAAGTTGGCGCCGGGGCCGAGCATTTGCCGCCGCCGGATGGCGATGAAAGTCGCGTGCTCAGTCGCGTCGGCACGGCGGCCAAGGGCATTCGCCTCGCTTGCCAGGTACGCCCGACCCATGACCTGAGCGTCACGCCGCTGCTCGCCGCCGACGCCCAGCCGAAGGATGCCTTCGCCAAGGCATCCTTCCATTCCGGTGCCGAGCGCGAGATTGCCATCCTGTTTGCCGACATTCGCTCCTTCACCGAATTTTCCGAGCAGAAGCTGCCCTATGACGTCGTCTTTGTCCTGAACCAGTATTTCCGCACCATGGGCAGCGCGGTGGAAGCTGCTGGCGGACGGCTCGACAAGTTCATCGGCGATGGCGTGATGGCGCTGTTCGGCGTCGAGAGCGACGCTGCAACCGGCGCCGCCGATGCCTTGCGCGCAGCGCGCGAGATGGCCAAGGGACTGACCGAGATCAACATCAGCCTGAAGAATGACCTGCCCCAGCCTTTGCGCATGGGCATCGGCATCCATATCGGGCATGTCATCGTCGGCGATATGGGCTATGCCCAGGTGCGCTCGATCACAGCCATCGGCGACGCCGTCAACACGGCAAGCCGGCTGGAAGCGCTGAACAAGGAATTTGGCTCGCAGCTCATCGTCAGCCACGATGTCGTCACGCGCGCCGGAATGGATTTCAGCAGCATTGCCCACAAAACCGTGGAAGTACGCGGCCGCGCCGAGCCGCTTGACGTCTACATTTTCGACGATGCGACCATGGTGCCCGTCCGCGAAACAGCCTCGGCCTAGGTCCGTCTAGGCATTCTGCCGGGCGGCGGCGAGACGCGCCTCCAGCGCGGCGCGGAAGGCAACATAGGCGGCCGTCATCTCATTGAGGGTTGGCATGAAAGCCGGTGCCGAGCGAATGTGATGCCAATAGGCCGTGGCCGCGCCATGGCCTTCGCGCACATCCTCGTCGGGACGGAAGCGTGCGCTGATGCAGGGCAAGTACCAGAGGCCCGCAGCAAGGGCGCAGTCGGGCAGGCTCGGCGCCGCCCCCATCGCATAGGGTCCGCGGTCGAGGAATGTCGCCAGCACGTCCAGCCCCGCGTGAATGCGGCCGAACAACAGCTTGACCAGCGTTTCGTCGCGCTGCGGCGCGCGGATCTGCGGCGTCAGCGCATGCAGCGGTGGCATGACGTAAAGATCGAGCGTGCGGGTGATAAGCCGCGCCGTGGCGCGCTCTTCAGGACTGGCGGGGCGCAACGGCTTTTCCGGAAAGCGATCCTCGAGATACTCGCAGATCACTTCCGATTCGAAGAACAGCTGATCGTCATGTTCCAGGAACGGGATCTTGCCGATGGGATTGCGCGCCTTCATCGAATCCGGTGTCGGATCCTCCGGGCCCGCCTCGACCAGTTCCATCGGCAATGACTTGAGCTGCGCCTGCAGCCAGATTCGCGAGTAATAGGGCGAAATCTTGGTCCCATGCAGGCGCAGCATCAGCGTTACCCTCGCTTTGAGAGCAGCGGGCCGAGCGGGCCGCCGCCGACAATGTGGACATGGAAATGCGGCACTTCCTGATGGGAGTCCGCCCCGTGGTTGGCCAGCAGGCGGTAGCCGGTCTTGTCGACCTCCAGCACACGCGCCACCTTCCCGACGGCTGCAAAGAAGCCCTGCACTTCGCCCGGTTTAGCATTCTGCGAGAAGTCGTCCATCGAGACGTAGTCGCCCTTCGGGATCACCAGTACATGCACCGGCGCCTGTGGATGCAGGTCATGGAAGGCGAGCGCGAAGTCGTCTTCGTAGACCGTCTTGTTGGGAATTTCCCCGCGCAGGATCCGGGCGAAGATGTTGTTGCGGTCATAGGCCATGACGAAACCCTCAGCGTTTTGCTTTGGACTTGCTGCGTACCGGCGCCTTCGTTCGCGCCGGGACCTTCACGTCGGCACGCGACTTCTTTTCGTCAATGCCGGAGTGGCCTTCGCGGCGCGCCAGCTCGGCGAAGACATCCGCCGGCTTGACGCCGCATTCCGACCACAGAACCAGCAGCATGAACAACAGGTCGGCACTTTCACCCACCAGCTCGTGACGCGTACCAGCTGCGGCGGCGAGCGCGGTTTCCACGCCTTCCTCGCCGACCTTCTGGGCAATCTTCAGCCGACCCTTGGCAAAAAGGCGGGCGACATAGCTTTTGTCCGGATCAGCACCACGCCGGCCATGGATGACGGTGTAGAGACGATCGAGCACGGCCGCGTCGGATGTCTTCATCGACGGCGCGGGACGGGCTTTTCGGGCAGGTGTCTTGGCGGGCATGCAAATCCCGTAACAGATTTGCGGCGCGCTGTCATGGTACGGAACGCAGCATCCGCGCCAGGCCGCTCGCCAGCGCCACACCACTGACCACCGCGGCGATGCCGATCCAGGTCAGGACATCAGGGACTTCCCCCAGCAGCGGAATTCCGAGCAGGGCGGCGATGACCGGCGTCAGAGCGCTGAAGGCGGAGGCGCGGGCAGCGCCCAGCGCGCGGACCGAATAGCCATAACTCGCCATCGCCAGAAGGCCGGAGAACAGTCCCTGCGCCACCAGTTGACCGGCCAGTTCACTGGTGCTGGCATTGAAGCGGAGATCGCCAAAGATCAGGGCCAGCGGAAGCAGGAGCAGGAACGAGCCGCAATTCACCAGCGCCGCCGCCTGCCAGGGCCCAAGGCCGGAAAAGCGCAGGGCCAGCGTGTAGCAGGCCCACATCGAAGCGCCGGTCAGGAACAACAGGTGCCCCCGCCATTCGCCCGGCTCGCCAGCGACAAGGCTGTAGCCACCCACGCAGACCCCGCCCAGCACGATCAGCCCAAGACCAAGAAGGCGCGACGGCGTGAACCGTTCAGCGAAGAAAGCGGCGGCGAAGAGCGAGACCCAGAGCGGCATGGTGCCCGGCAGCAGCGCGCCGGCGTCGGCCGCCGGCGCGAAGCGCATGCCTGTGCCGACCACCAGCAGAAAGGGCGCGCCAGCCCCCACCATGATGACAAGGGTGCGGCCCCAGCCAATGCGCCGAACCTCGGGCCATAGCCGCAGGAAGATGGGCAGCAGGACGATGCCGGGTGGGCCCACGCGCAGCAGCGCCACCTCAACCGGCGTCA
>CAXNFA010000261.1:0-3776 GCA_964201105.1 Alphaproteobacteria bacterium
CGAAGCTCGTGCTGCCCGGCGCGGGACTCGATGGCGAGCGGCTGTGCGAGATGCTGCGCACCGAAGGCGTCACCTTCACCGCCGGCGTGCCGACCGTTTGGCTCGCGATGCTGGCGCATATGGAGGCCAGGCCGGAAAGCCGGCCGACAGCCCTTAAGACAGTGCTGATCGGCGGCTCTGCGGCGCCACGCTCGATGCTTGAAACCTTCGAGCAGAAATATGGAATCGAGGCACTGCACGCCTGGGGCATGACCGAGATGAGCCCAATCGGCGTTGTCGGCCGGCTCCTGCCCAAGCATGCGGGCTGGCCGCGCGAGCGCCGTCTCGACCAGCAGGCCAAGCAGGGGCGCGCGGTGTTCGGTGTCGAGATGAAGATTGTCGACGACAGCGGCGCGACTCTGCCGCGCGACGGCAAGGCCTTCGGCAACCTGAAGGTGCGCGGGCCGTGGATCGCCAAATCCTACTTCCGTGGCGAAGGCGGCGCGATTCTCGACGGGGACGGCTGGTTCGACACAGGCGATGTCGCGACCATCGACGCGGACGGCTACATGCAGATCACCGACCGCTCCAAGGATGTCATCAAGTCCGGCGGCGAATGGATCAGCTCCATCGAACTGGAGAATGTCGCCATCGGCTTCCCCGGTGTGGCGGAGGCCTGCGTCATCGGCGTGCCGCACGTGAAATGGGGCGAACGTCCGTTGCTGCTCGCGATCTGCAAGCCGGGCCAGACAATCGACACGCAGGCGCTGCTTGCCTATTTCGACGGCAGGGTGGCGAAATGGTGGCGGCCTGACCAGGCGCTCGTCGTCACCGAGCTGCCGCACACGGCGACCGGCAAGCTGTTGAAGGCGAAGCTGCGCGAGCAGTATCGAGATCACAGCCTGCCTGACACGGCGATGCGGTGACCGGCCGGTCCGTCAGGCGAGGCGGTAGGTGGATTCCAGTGTCGGCGGCCCGTCGCACCGGGCGCGGGCGGTTTCGACCAGCGCGATCAAGTGGGCGAGGATGTTGCGTCTCGCGGCGGGAATGAGCCGCTTGTCGAGCGTGGCGTAGAGCACATCGACAAGATCATGAATGGTCTTCGGGCCACCGGCGAGCACCTCGAGCACCTGCTTTTCGCGATCGACGCGGTGGGCGAGATACGCCTTCAGGAACGGCTGCGGATCGGTGATCGGGGGGCCGTGGGTCGGCCACAGGATGGCGTCTTCGGCGGCGATCAGCCGGCCAAGGCTGCGCATATAGGCCTGCATGTCGCCGTCGGGTGGCGACACGATGGTCGTCGACCAGCCCATTACGTGATCGCCGGTGAACAGCGCGCGTTCCTCGCGCAGGCGATAGCAAAGGTGGTTCGAGCAGTGGCCGGGTGTGTGGATGGCCTCGATCGTCCAGCCGGGTCCCGATACGACATCACCATCGCGCAAGCGCACATCGGGGTGGAAATTGCGGTCGCCGCCTTCCTCCACCATGCCCTCCGGGCGTCCCGAGCCATGCGGGCCGAAGCCATAGGTCTTCGCGCCGGTTCGCTGTTGCAACGGCGCGGCGCCGGGCGAATGGTCGTTGTGGGTGTGGGTGATCAGGATGTGGCTGACGGTTTCGCCTGGCTCCAGCGCAGCCAGGATGGCGTCGATATGCTCCGGCAGCTCAGGGCCGGGGTCCATCACCGCCACTTCGCCGCGGCCGATGATGTAGGTGCCGGTGCCATGAAAGGTGAAGGGCGTGGGGTTGTGCGCAATCACACGCCGGATCAGCGGCGTCAGCCGATCAACCTCGCCGTAGCGGAAGGCGATCTCGCGCAGATAGGGAATGGCCATGGGATGCGGACTCTGGTGGGACAGGCCCGCATCATACGGGGGTTGGCCCGCCGCTCAACGCACTCGTGAGTCTTCGCTCAACGCCACTTGAATGGACCGGGGCGACGGAACGGCCCAGGGTTGGCCGTGAGGTGATGCATGACTGATTTTCTCTCCGACCGCCGCGGCATCCTGCGCGCCGGCCTGGCCCTGGGCCTTGCCACCGCGCTTCCCGTCCCTTTCCTGACCCCGGTTTTCGCCCAGGCGCGTGCCTTGCGGCCGACGCCGGCGCAGACGGAGGGCCCCTATTACCCCGACCGTATGCCCAGCGATGTCGACAACGACCTGGTGCAGATGATGGGCCGCCCGGGTGGCGGGTCCGGCACGATCACGCATCTGATGGGCCGGGTGACAGACACGCAAGGCACGCCACTGGCCGGTCTGACGGTCGAGATCTGGCAGTGCGACGCGAACGGCGCCTATCGCCACAGCCGCGATCCGCGCGGATCGGGGGCAGACCCCAACTTCCAGGGCTATGGCCGCACGGCCACCGCGGCCGACGGCGGCTATCAGTTCCGCACCATCCAGCCCGTGCCTTATCCGGGCCGCACGCCGCATATCCACATGGCGGTGTCGCAAGGCGCCACGCGCCGCCTGGTCACGCAGGTCTATATCGAAGGCTTTGCCGGGAACGAGCGGGACGGCGTGCTGCGCAGTGCCGGGGATGCCGAGGGGCGCGCCCTGCTCATGGCGCGGTTCGAACCGGCTCCCGGCATCGAAGCCGGCGCCCTGCGCGCCCGCTTCGACATCGTGCTGGCTTAGGCGGCCAGTGGCACAGGCCTTGCTGACCCTACGTTAAGGGGGCCAATCCGGCCTTTTCGGACCTCGAATCTGCTCCGTTCTGAAACGGGGTCCACTTACGCATGGCTGGCTGTTATGTTCTGGCACGGGCTTGGGCGCGCCCGGAGTCATCCCGCTTTCCACCATCATGGCCTGCACCAGGCCGGGTGGGCGGCGGTCATGGCATGTGGTGGTTTGTGTTTCTAAGTCCTGTGGGGGACGGAAATGGTTGAGGCGGCGAATCCCGCACGGTTGACAGCGGTTCTCGCGCTCAACATCGCGGATTTCGACATCTACGAGAAAGCCGACCGTAACGCGGTCCGCCGCATGCTGCCTGCCTATCTGGACATTATCCGCGAGCAGGTGGGCGAGAATCGCGGGCGGCTGTTCCGGGCCCAGAAGGACTCCTTCATGGCTGAATTCGCGAGCCCGGTTTCCGCGGGCCGCGCCGCCATGGGGATTCTGGCGGATATCGCGGAATACAACGACGACCAGGCACAGCATCTGCGTATGCAGTTCTGCATGGGCGTGCATGTCGGGCCCGCGAGCGGCTCTGGCCGCGATCTGGGCGGCGAGGCGGTGAATGTCGCCGAATCGCTGCGCGACATCGCCGAGCCCGGCTCCATCTGCTTTTCCCATCTTGCCTACGAGCAATCCGCCGGCCGGGTTGAACTGGAATTCGAGGAGCTGGGCGAGCGCGACCTGCCGGGGATCAGCAAGCCGGTCACCGTCTTCAAGGGCACGGACGGGCTTGACATGTATGCCAACGCAACGGGCGGTGGCGGCCTCGGTGCCGCGCTTTCGCTGCGGACGATCGCCTTTGTCAGCCTGGGCGTTGTCGTCGCCCTGTTCGCGGTTCTGTACGGCTGGCAGGAATTCGGCAAGCGGGTGACGACATCCGGGGGGGCGCAGCAACGGGGCGCCGCCGTGCAGCTGTTCGACAAGCCGTTCGAAAATCCCTTCGGCCGCCAATCCGGCGAAAACCTCGGCCCTGACGGCAAGCCGCGTCAGCAAAGCGATGTCGCGACGGCGGACATGCTGCGGAATGATGCCAACGGCGGCGGCGCACCGCTCACGTTGCCCGCTGAACCGTCGATCGCCGTGCTGCCCATGGTGAACCTGACGCGCGAGCCCGACCAGGCCTAT
>CAXNFA010000262.1:0-3771 GCA_964201105.1 Alphaproteobacteria bacterium
TGATGAAGTCGGAAGCTTACGCAACCTTCTTCTTCGAGCGCCAGTCGAGGTCGACGAGCACGTCGGTGACGTTGGCCTGCTTGTCCAGCGCCCAGACCTTGTCGAACACCTTCTGCGTCTGGCCTTCCGGCAGCAGGCCGGCGGCGCAGTCGCGGAACTTGCCTTCGACTTCCTTGTCGGTCAGCGGGTTGTGCGGGCTGCCGCGGTAGTTCTCGTCGGCCCAGCGCACGATGGTCTGGCCCGACGTGGTTTCCACCTCGATACGCGAACGGATGCGCTCGAAGCCCATGGCCTCGATCGCCTTGTCGTCGATGGTCTCCACCTTGCGCTGCATGTCGGCGACATCCGGGCGGGCGACGAATTCATCGGTGAACTCGGCCTTGCCGGCGGCGCCGGCCACCGCGATGGCGGCGAGCAGGAAATGCATGCAGAACTTGCCTTCCAGCTCGGTCTTCGCGAAGGAGAAGCGGATCGGGCCCAGGATGTTCTTCGCCGCGTAGAGGCGGATCTTCTTGATGTCCTTGGCCGTCAGCTTGTGTTCCCGCATCAGGAACAGGAGCGCGTCCATCGACGGATGGGTCAGCACGCCGCAGGGGTAGGGCTTGATGGAAACGCCCGGCGCCGTGATGGTGAAGGGCTTGCCGAAATGGTCGATCACCAGGTTCGGGTCGCCGCCCGGGCCGGCGATGGTGAGGTAGCCCCACTTGCCGTCGAGCGCGTCCTCATTGGCGGTGAAGCCTTCATTGACGAGCAGGGCCGCGGTGACGCCGTTTTCCGACGAGCGCGCGACGTGGAAGGGCTTGGTCATCGTGCCAAAATTGGCGCGGATGCCGGCCGCCATCGACGCCGCCATGCCGATGGCCTGTGCCATCTGGCTCGCGTTGAAGCCCAGGAGCTTGCCCGCCGCGATGGCTGAACCGAAGGTGCCGATGGTGCCCGAGGTGTGGAAGCCGCGCATGTAATGGTCGGGGTTGATCGCTTCCGCGATCTTGCACTCGACCTCGAAGCCCGCCTGGAAGGCGGTCATGAAGGTCTTGCCATCGACGCCGCCCAGCATGTCGGAAATGGCGAGGCAGGCCGAGAGCGGCGGCACGGTCGGGTGGCACAGCAGGCCATAAGGGCGGCCGGGGCCGGCGGCAAGCTGGGTGTCGTCCCAGTCCATGGCATGGCCGGCAAGGCCGTTCCACATGGCAGCGAGATGCGCGGGGACCTTCTTGCCGGCGTTGCCGACCAGGCGCGAATCGCCGGTGCCGCCAACCTTGTTGATGTATTTGTCGAGCACCTCGAGCGCCGGCTGCTCGGTGCCGCCGATCATCACGGCCAGGCCGTCGAGGATGCAGCGGCGGCCGATATGCAGCGCGTCGGCGGGGATGTCTTCGTATTTGAGATTGGCGGCGAATTCAGCGGCGGCCATCGTCAGCGAACGTTCAGTCACGTTGTGTCACTCCCGGAAAATCTGGTCTGGTTCAGGCGGCCGCGCGCGGGCCGAAGGCATTCTGGCCGCGCCACGCATCGACGATCTCGTCGACATTGGTGAGCAGGCCGAATCGATGTGTCACGTTCTGGAGCGTGGCTTCGCCCAGCTCCTTGCTCCATGACGCGGTGCCGTCCGACGGCACGGCGATGTAGTAGCCGTGTTCAAAGGCGGCGCGGAAGGTGCTCTCGACGCACACATTCGTCGACACGCCGGTGACGATGCAGGTCTTGATCTCGTTCGCGCGCAGGATCATGTCGAGATCGGTGCCCTGGAAGGCGGAATAGCGGTGCTTGCGGATCTGCACCTCGCCCTTCCTCGGGCTCAGCTCGGGGATGAATTCCGCGCCCTTGCTGTTCTCCATCGCCAGCTTGTCGCCCGAAAAGGTGGAGCGGCGGCGCTGGGCAAGCCAGGGTCCGCCATCGGACAGGTGCTCCTCCAGCGTCCAGAAGCCGACATGCACGACAAGCGCACCGGCGGCGCTGGCCGCATCGCGCAGCTTCACCAGGTTGGGGATGATCGCCTTGGTGCGCGACAGATCGCGGCCGGCCTGCGCCGTGCCGGCGCCATCGACGCAGAAGTCCACCTGCATGTCGACGATCAGAAGGGCGGTGTGCTGCGGGGCGACGCGCTCCCGCAGGTCTTTCAGCATCACGGGTTCCATGGCAGTTACTTTCCTTTGCCTTTGCTGGCCTTGTCGGCTTCGATGAACCAGTCGCGGATCTGGCCGCCGGTCATGAAGATGGTGTCGGAGCGGGATTTCAACTCATCGATCATCCGCTGCAGGTAGACGACGCGGTGCGGCACGCCGATCAGATGCGGGTGCAGGCCGATGGTCAGGATGCGCGGCTGGGTCTTCACCTCTTCGCCGAGGCATTCCAGCGTGTCGCGGAAGCGGCGATAGATCTCGTCCGACGAATGCTGCTGGATGGCATAGAGCGGGCTGTCGTTGATCTCGAGCGTATAGGGCATGCAGACCATCGGGCCATGCTTGGTCGTCATCCAGTGCGGCAGGTCGTCGATGACCCAGTCGCACAGGTAATCGACGCCGGCGGCCTTCAGGATGTCGGGCGTGTCGAGCGTTTCCTTTAGGCCCGGCCCCAGCCAGCCGCGCGGCCGCGTGCCGTAGAACTTGCCGAGCCGGTCAAGGCACATCTCGATCAGCTCGGCCTCCTTGGCCTCGCCCTGCAGCGAGCGCTGCTTGAAGCCATGGCCGACGATTTCCCAGCCGGCTTCGGCGATCTTCTCCGCCACGCGCGGATAGTCGTCGCAGACGCCTGCGTTCATGAAGGCTGATGTCGGGATCTCGCGCTCGGCCAGCAGCTTGAACAGGCGCGGCATGCCGGCGCGCAGGCCATATTCGGCCCAGGAAAAGTTCGGCACGTCCGGTACGGTTTCAAGCCCGTGCGGCGCCGTCAGCAGCTTGCGCGGCATCGCCGAATCGAAGGGCCAGCTTTCGACGTTGACGACGACATGGACGATCAGTGGCTTGCCCTGTGGCGGCGCCAGCGGCGGGCGCTCGTCGGCGAGGACAAAGGGAACGCGTGGGTTGGTCATGGCTCTACCCCAGTTCTTGTTTGTTAGGCGATGGCGCGGGAGCGGCCGCCATCCGACAGGATGGAGGTGCCCGTGATGTTGGCGGCGGCGTCGGACGCCAGGAAGACAATGACGCGCGCCACGTCGGTAGGATCGCCGATGGTGCCCAGCGCCGCATCCTTCATGAAGCCGCCCTCGATCTCCTCGACCGACTTGTTGGTTGACTTCGACAGGTTGGCGAACAGCGTCGCGATGCGGTCGGTGCGCGTCGGCCCCGGATTGACCGCGTTGACCGAAATGCCGCGCGGTCCCACCTCGTCGGCGAGGCCCTTGGTCAGCGCCAGCAGCGCCGCGTTGGCGGTCGCGCCCGGCAGCAGGCGCGGATTCGGCTGCTTGCCGGTGTCGCCAACGACATGGACGATGCGGCCGTAACCCTGCGCGATCATTGCCGGCAGCACGGCGCGCGTCATGCGCACGGTGCCGAAGAATTTCAGCGCGAAGCCGTCTTCCCACACCTTTTCGGGGATTTCCCAGAACACGCCGCCCTGCGCCGCGCCGGCCGAGTTGATCAGGATGTCGATGCGGCCGAAGCGCTTCAGCACCGCCGCGGCCACCGGCTCGGCCGAACCGGCCTGAGACAGGTCGGCGGCGATGGTCATCACCTCGGCCTTGTGCGTGTCCTTCAGTTCGGTGGCGAGGGCGTCGAGCGTCTCCTGGTTGCGCGAGACGAGCGCCAGCTTGGCGCCATCGGCGGCGAGCAG
>CAXNFA010000263.1:0-3767 GCA_964201105.1 Alphaproteobacteria bacterium
GATCTGCATGACGATACGACCACCTTCTGCATGCACCGCCCGCGTTGTCGGCAGATGGGCGACAACATCGCCGGCCCCCGCAAGCACACGCGCATGCGGCGCGGTGCGCCCCGCCGCATTGGGCGCGATACCGCCGGTGACGATCAGGCCGACGCCGCCACGCGCGCGCTCAGCATAAAAGGCCGCCATGCGTTCGGCACCGTCCGGAGCCTCCTCCAGGCCGGTGTGCATCGACCCCATCAACACGCGGTTCGGCAGGGTGACGAAGCCGAGGTCGAGTGGCGCCAGCAGATGCGGATAGGGCAAGGCCATCAGATCGCCCGCAGGGCGGCGGAGTCCGCCGCGATCGGGTCATAGCCCATCAATGCGGGAAAATACTTGTGGTGCCAGTCGAAGCCCGGGCCGATGCCGCGGCTGCCGCGGCCAGCGAATTTTTCCTGCAGGTAGAGACGGCAGACCAGCGCCTTGCGCATGTCGCCCTCGGCCCAATCGGCACTTGCCTCTTCAAGAAGCAGCAAGCCCCCCAAGGTCTCGGCCAGTAAAACCATCAGCTTGCGCGCGTGTTTCGGGCTTTCCTGCGGGGCGTTGCGTATGTAGGTCACGGCGTCGCGGCAAGCCCCCAGCGCTTCGCGGAGGGGCACACACATGCTGCCAATCCGTTCTGGTGCGGCGCGCAGAATGTCCATCGCGCGGTGTTCGAAGGCCTCGAAACCCGGGGCACGGTTGCCGATCATGCGCAGCACCTCAAGCGCCTGGATGTTGGCGGGACCTTCCCACACGGTCAGAACCTGCGCATCGCGCAACATGCGGGCCATCTGGTAGTCGCTCGTATAGGCATTGCCGCCGACCAGTTCGATCGCCATGCGCGACAGGGTGATCGCATCTTCCGCTGTCTGGTATTTGGCCAGCGCGGTGGCAAGTCGCAGCCAGGGGCGCCCCCCTGCGTCCTCGTCACCCAGGCCGCTGCGATGCGTTTCGTCAAAGGCGCGCGCTGCTTCAAATGCCAGCGCGCAGCCTGACTCCAGCCGCACGATCATCTTGACGATCTCGTCCTGCATCATCGGATAGGACAGCACATCGGCGCCGAAGGCTGCGCGATGCGAAAGGTAGGAGACCGCCTCAAGAAAGGCGCGGCGCTGCACGCCGGCCGATCCCACCGCATTGTGGATGCGGCTGAAATTGAGCGCCTCCATCATCAGCTTGAACCCCAGCGGCGGCGCGGCAACTTCCATCGCCCAGGTGTCGGTCAGGTCGATCTCGCCGGTCGGCACACCGATCGTGCCCAGCTTGTCCTTCAGCCGGCGGATGCGCATCGGATTGGGGGTGCCGTCGTCAAGATGCGTGGGCACAAGGTAGAGGCCAAGCCCCCTGGAGCCCGCGAGCGCGCCCTCGGGCCGCGCCGTCGCCACGGCAATGCCGCCATTGGCGTTGCTGGTGAACCACTTGAGGCCATTGAGGCGCATGTGGGCGCCCTCGCGCCGAGCCGTCGTCGTCGTGGCGCCGACATCGCTGCCGCCATGCAATTCCGTCGCCCAGGTGCCGCCCGACAGGGCGAGGCCATCCATGCGTGTGAGCTGTGGCAGGTATTTCGCCCGCACCTCCGCCGGCGCGAAACGGTCAAGGACATAGGCGACCGCGCCCGTCATCGTTACCGGGCAATGGAGCGCCACGTCGGCTTCCGACAGCAGGTAGCCCAGGGCAAAGGTCAGCGTGAAGGGCGCAGGATCGGCCGTGTAGTTCAGGCCGATGGCGCCGCGGGCATAGGCCTCGCGCGACACGACTTCCCAGGCCGGATTAAGGCGGATGCGATTCTGGACTTGCCCGTCGCGAGCATAGGTTTCGAGCACCGGCCTGCCGTGGCGGTCGGTGTATTCCGCCTGTTCATCCACCGGGCCGCCGACGAAGGCCCCGAAGGAGTCGAGTTCCGCCGCGAAACGCAGGGTGGCCTGCGGGGCCAGGCGGCGCAGCAGGCGCTGCAGATTGGTGTCGAGCTGATAGAAATTCTGGCCGCGCGTTGCGCGTTCATACCGCATCAGCAGCAGTCCCCTTCTGCGCCAGCAGATTCTCGATCATACGGCTCCCTTCGCGCAATTCCTCAAGGGCCGCGTCGATATCGGTGCGCTGGCGTTCAAGCGCGGCGATCCGCTCCCGGGCTTTCCGCTGCGTCATTCTGAGCTGCTCCACGCCTCCATCACCAAGGGTGTAGAGGTCGAGCATTTCCTTGATCTCGACGAGGCTGAAGCCCAGCCGCCTGCCGCGCAGGATCAGCTGCAGGCGGGCACGGTCACGGTAGCTGTAGATGCGCGATTGCCCTTGCCGGGCCGGATGCAGAAGGTCTTTGTCTTCATAGAAGCGAAGGGTGCGCGGCGTGACGGCAAACTCCCTCGCCAGCTGGCGAATGGTGTAGGTGCGTGAATCCATATCCATCGGCACTTAAGTCTTTCCCTTGGGGTAATGCCGTTGACGTTAACGTCAATTATTGAATTTGGCGAGTCCACGTTAGGCTGCCCTCCCCAAGGCGGAGGGTGTCTTGCCAAAAATCAGCGAATATCGTGATTTCTGGCCGTTTTATCTGCGCGAACACAGTAATCCGCACAGCCGGGGGCTCCATTATGTTGGAACAACACTCACCCTTGCCTGCCTGGTGCTGCTGGCAGGGACGGGGAACGGGTGGTTCTTCGCGGGGGCGCTGGTCGCGGGCTATGGCTTTGCCTGGTTCGCCCATTTCTTTGTCGAACACAATCGGCCGGCAACGTTCACCTACCCGCTCTGGTCTTTATACAGCGATTTCCGCATGTATTTCCTTGCCCTGACGGGAGGGTTACAGCCTGAGCTGGACCGCGCCGGCGTTGTGCCGCGAACTTGATCGCCGGCCCTGCACCCCTGGCGGCCTTCCTTCGGTGCCGCTTTAATTTCCCCTGAAAAATCAATAAGATGCGGGTGGGGAAATCATCCGAGTGACCGCTGTGACCTTCAAAAGCCAAATGCGCAAAGCCGCGCCGTGGGCCGCCTTCGTCCTGTGCCTGACCGTCGGCGTGGCATCCCTTCCGGGTGCTGCCTTGGCCCAGGCCGTTCCCCAGGACAATGCCGCGCTTGATGAAGCCTATGACAAGGCATTCCAGGATCTGTTCGGCGACCCGGGCAATCTCGACAAATCCTTCCGCTTTGCCGAGCTGGCGGTGCAGAAGGGCAATTACGAAGCAGCCATCACCTCGCTGGAGCGCATGTTGCTGGTCAACCCGGACCTGCCGCGTGTTCGCCTGGAACTTGGCGTGCTCTATTTCCGCATTGGCTCCTATCAGATTTCGCGCACCTATCTGCAGCGCGTGAAGGAATCGCCGAATGTGCCGCCGGAAGTGCTGGCGCGCGTTGAAACCTTCCTGGAAGAAATCGACAAGCGGCTCACACGCAGCGTCTTCTCCGGCTCCATCTTCACGGGCGGCCGCTATACGACCAACGCCAATGCCGGTCCGACAAGCACATCGGTTCTCGCCGCCGGAAACGCTGCCAATCTGGGCGACCAGTTCACGCGGCACAGCGACTACAACCTCTTCGGCACCGTCACGGTCGATCACAAATACGACCTGCAGACCCAGCGCCAGGAATTCGTCGAGTCGTCCGGCACATTCTATGCCAGCGAGCAGAAGGACGAGAAGCAGCTCGACATCATGCTCGGCGAAGTCAGCACAGGCATCCGCTTTCCGATCCTGACAGACGCGCTCGAAGGCGCGACGATGAAGCCCTACATCGTCGGTTCGTCCATCTTC
>CAXNFA010000264.1:0-3764 GCA_964201105.1 Alphaproteobacteria bacterium
CACCTATCGCGATGCCGGCGTCGATATCGATGCGGGCAACCGACTGGTCGAACGCATCAAGCCCCTCGCCCGCTCCACACGCCGCAAGGGCAGCGAGGCGGGCCTGGGCGGTTTCGGCGCCGTCTTCGACCTGGCGGCGGCGGGCTATAACGACCCACTGCTCATCACCACCACCGATGGTGTGGGGACGAAGCTGCTGGTTGCCAAGGAGGTCGGCGATCATTCGACGGTCGGCATCGACCTCGTCGCCATGTGCGTCAACGATCTGGTGGTCCAGGGCGCCGAGCCACTGCTGTTCCTAGATTATTACGCCACGTCGAAGCTCGAGGTGGAGGAAGCGGCGGCTGTGGTGGGCGGCATTGCGGCGGGCTGCCGGGAGGCTGGCTGTGCGCTAGTGGGCGGCGAAACCGCCGAACTGCCCGGCCTTTATGCCCCCGGCGACTATGACCTGGCCGGCTTCTCGGTCGGCGCCGTCAGCCGTGCCGACCTGCTGCCCCGGCAGACGATTGCCGAAGGCGACGTCATCCTTGGCCTTGCCTCCTCCGGCATCCATTCCAACGGTTTTTCACTGGTCCGCCGCGTCATCAAGGCCGCCGGCAAGGATTTCACCTCGCCCGCGCCCTTTGCCCCCGGCAAGACCATCGGCCTGGCAATCCTGACGCCGACCCGCATCTATGTGAAAAGCTGCCTGGCGTTGGCCAGGTCAGGCCTGCCCAAGGCTTTTGCCCACATCACTGGCGGCGGCCTTTTCGAGAATATCCCGCGCGTCCTGCCCGACGGGCTGGCGGCGCGCATCGATGCCAGGACGTGGGATCTGCCGCCGGTCTTCCGCTGGCTGAAGCAGGCCGGCAATGTCGCCGACGACGAGATGGCACGCACCTTCAACTGCGGCATCGGCATGATGGTCGTGGTGGCCAAAGCAGATGCCGAGAAAGCCACTGCGCTGCTGCGCGAGCAGGGCGAGACGGTCTTCACCATCGGCACGGTCGTCGTCGAGGACAAGGCCGCGCCGGGCACCCAGATCGTCAACATGGACAGCGCATGGCGCGGCTGAAGGTCGCCGTCCTGATCTCGGGACGCGGCAGCAACCTGCAGTCGCTGATCGACCATTGCGCCGATCCCGCCTTCCCCGCCGAGATCGTCCTGGTGCTGTCGAACCGGCCCGGCGCCGCCGGACTTGCCCGCGCCGAAGCGGCGGGCCTGACCACTGGGACGCTTGATCACAAGCTGTTCAAGGACCGCGGCAGTTTCGAAGAGGCGATGGACGGGCTGATCCGAGCCCATGGCGTCGAGCTCGTCTGCCTTGCCGGTTTCATGCGGGTGCTGACGCCCTTTTTCGTCGATCGCTGGAAGGACCGGCTGATCAACATCCATCCCTCGCTGCTACCCGCCTTCCCCGGCCTGGACACCCATGCCCGCGCGCTGGCGGCGGGCGTGCGCTTTGCCGGCTGCACGGTGCATTACGTGCGGTCCGACGTGGATACGGGCCCGATCATCGTGCAGGCCGCCGTGCCGGTGCTGCCCGGCGACACCGAAGACACGCTGGCCGCCCGCGTGCTGGAATCCGAGCACCGCTGCTATCCGCTCGCCCTGCGCCTGATCGGCGAAGGCCGGGTGCGCGTGACCGGGGACACGGTGGCGATCGACGGAGCGCAGGCGCCCGTGGCCGTTTCGATCAACCCCGCCCCCTGAAACGACAAGGCCCCCGCGCTTGCGCGCGAGGGCCTTGCGAAATAGATCGGCGCCCGATCTCAGGGGACGATGTCGAGCCCGCTGAAGAAGAAGGCGATTTCGATCGCCGCATTCTCGGCCGAGTCCGAACCATGGACCGAGTTGGCTTCGATCGATTCGGCGAATTCCTTGCGGATCGTGCCGGGGTTCGCGTTGGCCGGGTTGGTGGCCCCCATGATGTCGCGGTTCTTCAGCACGGCGCCCTCGCCTTCCAGCACCTGGACGACAACCGGGCCGCTGACCATGAAGGAGCACAGATCGTTGAAGAAGGGACGCGCCCGGTGGACGGCGTAGAAGCCCTCGGCCTGCTCGCGCGACAGGCGGATGCGGCGCTGGGCGATGATGCGCAGGCCGGCCTCTTCGAACTTGGCGTTGATCTTGCCGGTCAGGTTGCGGCGGGTCGCGTCCGGCTTGATGATGGAAAGGGTGCGTTCAGTGGCCATGCCGGCAAATCCTCGTGAATTCCTGAAAAGTTGGCGCCTTATACGGGACGAGACCCCATTTGGGCAAGTTTAGGGGGCCACAAGGTTTTCTCGGGCCCGGCAAAGTGCTACGTAGCGCCCGCAAATGCTGACCTTTGACCATATCGTGTACCGCATCGCCGGGCGCACCATCTTTGACGACACGTCCGCGGCCATCCCCACGGGTCACAAGGTTGGGCTTGTCGGCCGCAACGGCACCGGCAAGACCACCCTGCTCAAGCTGATCAACGGCGACCTGTCGACGGACGGCGGCGACATTCGCAAGCCGGCCGCCGCCCGCATCGGCTACCTGCAGCAGGAAGCGCCCGAGGGTGCCGACAGCGTGCTCGACACCATCCTGGCCGCCGACACCGAGCGCCTCGCCCTGCTCGCGCGGATGGAAGACCCCAACACCGCGCCCGAGGACTACGCCCCGATCCATGAGCGGCTGGAGGCGATCGACGCCTATCGCGCGCCGGCCCGCGCCGGCGGCATCCTGCACGGGCTTGGCTTCACTGCCGAGATGCAGGCGCGCAGCGTCGGCGAATTCTCCGGCGGCTGGCGCATGCGCGTGGCGCTCGCCGCCATCCTGTTTGCCGAGCCGGAAATCCTGATGCTCGACGAGCCGACCAACCATCTCGACATCGAGGCGGTGATGTGGCTCGAGACCTATCTCAAGCGCTATCGCGGCACCGTGCTGATCGTCAGCCATGACCGCGATTTCCTGAACCGCGTGCCGGACGGCATCCTGCACCTGGAAAACCAGAAGCTGCGCTATTACACCGGCACCTATGACACCTTCGAGCGCACGCGCGCCATGGCGCTGATGCAGCAGGCCAAGTTCGCGCAGCAGCAGGAGCTGAAGCGCAAGCACATGCAGGCCTTCGTCGACCGCTTCAAGGCGAAGGCGTCGAAGGCGCGCCAGGCGCAAAGCCGGATGAAGGCGCTGGCCAAGCTGGAAGCCGCGCCGCCGATGATGGAAGAAGCGGTGCCCGACATCCGCCTGCCAGTGCCGGAAGAGCTCGCCTCCCCCATGCTGGTGCTGGAAAACGCCGATGCCGGCTATGTCGCCGGCAAGCCGATCCTGCGCAACCTGACGCTGCGGCTCGACTATGACGATCGTATCGGCCTGCTTGGATCGAACGGCAATGGCAAGTCGACGCTCGCCCGCACCATCGCCGGCAAGCTGCCGCTGCTGACCGGCCAGCGCAAGGCATCGGCCAAGCTGAAATGCGGCTTCTTCGCGCAGCACCAGATGGACGAGCTGAGCGAAAACCAGACGGCCTTCCAGCAGCTTGCCGAGGCGATGCCGAAGTCGCCGGAGCCCAAGGTGCGCGCGCGGCTGGGCCAGTTCGGCTTCAGCCAGGACAAGGCCAATGTCATCGCCTCGAAACTGTCGGGCGGCGAAAAGGCGCGGCTGCTGCTCGCCATCATCTCGGCCGACACGCCGCAGCTCCTGATCCTCGACGAGCCGACCAACCATCTCGACATGGACACGCGCGAAGCGCTGGTCGAGGCGATCAACGACTTCCCCGGCGCCGTCATCCTGATCAGCCATGACCGCCATCTGGT
>CAXNFA010000265.1:0-3763 GCA_964201105.1 Alphaproteobacteria bacterium
AGCCCTTGAGCACGATGCCCGGAGCTTTGTCTCCGCCCATGGCATCGATGGCCAGGGTCAGGGTCGCTGTCACGTGTCCCTCCCGTTCGAGGGAGCCAATCAGGCCGCGGCGTCCTGTCCCTCGGTCACCTGCCGCTCGTTATAATACCCGCACGAGCCGCAAACGTGATGCGGACGCTTCGTTTCGCCGCAATTCGGGCATTCCACGTGGGCCGTGGCACTGAGCGCATCGTGCGACCGGCGCATGTTCCGGCGCGACTTGGAGGTCTTTTTCTTAGGTACAGCCATCGTCTTGTCCTCAACCGCCTTGCGGGGCCCGGCCACTTTGCCCGGTTTCCCCAGATATTTAGAGCCTGTTCTTCAGTTTCGCCAGCGCCGCGAACGGGCCGGGGTCCGG
Organism: Alphaproteobacteria bacterium; assembly: GCA_964201105.1. Classification (GTDB taxonomy): domain Bacteria; phylum Pseudomonadota; class Alphaproteobacteria; order SHVP01; family SHVP01; genus CANJEJ01. Next base: position 398 of record CAXNFA010000265.1, read on the forward strand.
CGGGTTCTCGGGCTGGTACTCCAACACCGCCCCCGCTTTCCGAGGGTAAGGGTCGATGGCGAGGGCCAGAGCCTCGATCACCACCGCACCCACATCAATCTCGCCGCCCTCGACCAGGTCAGGGGGGTCTTCCGCGTCCGGTTCGACGTCGACCTCCGCCCGGGCGGCGGCCACGTCGCCGCGCAGCGTAAAGTCGCGCTCCACCATATCGACAACCCGCGCCGCCACCGGCTCAAGGGTCACGACACAGGTCTGGACCACGTCGGCCACATAATCCGCAGTCAGGCGGATCGCGGCCTTGAAGCCCGGTTCGAGGCGCCCCTTGACCGTCAGGCCATCGAGTTGGACAAGGCCGAGAAACGCAGCAAGATCAATGCGTTCCTGTTCCGTGGCCTGCCACTCGAATGAGCGTCCACCCGTTTCGAGCGCGTCCACCCGAAGGGGTCGCGAGAAGCCGGATCCGTCGCTTGACCGAGACATGGGAAAACCTTGGCCGTCCACGGCAAAAGGGCTTGCCGGAATAGCGCCGGGAAATTAGTCGCTCACCGGCGTCGGGTCAAATTTCTTATCCGGCCGCACGGCCCTAGGCCGCCAGGAAGGACACCATGCCGCGGACCAGCTGGTCTGTCGGTTGGGAGGCCAGATGACTGGCCTGCCGGCGGACATAGCTGGCGAGGGCCGCCGCCGACGCGGCGGGGTCGCTCTGGTACACGTTTCGGTGAAGCGCATCGGTCAGGGCTACCTCGTCACCGGCCAGCATGGCCTCACGGTAGGCCTGCGCCCTGCCCTGGAAGGCCTGCACCATCGGCTTGATCTTGCGGCCGACCCGGAGGTCGCCAACCCCGAGTTCGCGCAGCGAGCGGTCCATGTCGCCAAACATGTAATCGAACACCGCCTGGCCGAGCGCCCGCGTCGCCTCCCCCTCCGCCCTCAGGCGATAGAGGACAAGGAAGACATGGAGGGATGTCATATCAAAGCGCCCATCCAGCGTATCCGGCACGCCATAGCCCAAATAGAGCGCGGGCTGGCGGGCCTGGCCAACAGCAGCGAGATAAAGCTGCTGCGCGGGCACCGCCTCGGGTGGTTCGCGGAACAGGCGGGACAGGAAACTGGTCATCGTCACAAAAATCCTAGAGCAATCAAGATTCGAGAGCATGCATCCGTTTTCCGGCAGGATCGCGCACGGTCGTGCGTGAAAAGGCCGTGTTCCGGTGCGGTTGACACTACATAGCCCCGGTGCAAAGGTCCGGCCGACCCGCAGCGGCGCACAGGGCGCGGCCGGCGTTATTAATTCCGGTAGATATGACTCGGCGATCGCATCACGTTCGAACGCTCCTTGGCGCGGCTGGCATGGCCGCTATTCTCGGGGCTTGCACCCCAACGATCACGCAGCACGGTTATGTGCCGGATGAAGGCCGCATCGGCAGCATTCGCACCGAACTCGACGATCGCGAATCGATCCGGGCGAAGCTTGGCTCGCCCTCCACGCTGACCGCCTTCGGCGACGAAACCTGGCTTTATGTCAGCCGCCGCGTCGAAGAATTTGCCTTCTACACCCCGAAGGTCCTGGACCAGCAGGTGGTGGCGATCAATTTCAACGACCGCGGCTTTGTCCAGGACATCAAGCGCCTGAGCCTTGAAGACGGCCGGCTGATCGATCCGGTCACCCGCGAGACGCCCACGCTCGGCCGCGAACTTGGTGTGCTGGAACAGTTGTTCGGCAACCTTGGCCGCTTCAATACGGCCAACCAGGGGCCGGTCAGCAGCTCAAACACCCGGCGGCGCTAACCAAGACGCCGGAAACAGGAAAGGGCCGGTTCCTCGCGGAACCGGCCCTTTTTTTGCTGTCTTCAGGCCAGCATCGCGAGCAGCAAGAGCGCCACGATGTTGGTGATCTTGATCAGCGGGTTCACCGCCGGACCGGCCGTATCCTTGTAGGGATCGCCGACCGTGTCACCGGTCACCGCGGCCTTGTGGGCGTCGGAGCCCTTGCCGCCGTGGTGGCCCTCTTCGATATACTTCTTCGCATTGTCCCAGGCACCGCCGCCCGCCGTCATCGAGATGGCGACGAAGATGCCGGTGACGATCACGCCAAGCAGCATCGCACCGACCGCGGCAAAGGCCGCAGCCGAGTCAGCCACCCAGCTGATGACGAAGTAGAGGACGATCGGCGCGAGCACCGGCAGCAGCGACGGGACAATCATTTCCCGGATCGCGGCCTTGGTCAGCATGTCGACGGCGCGGCTGTAATCAGGCTTCGCCGTGCCTTCCATGATGCCCGGAATCTCGCGGAACTGGCGGCGCACCTCGACCACCACCGCGCCGGCCGCACGGCCGACCGCGGTCATGCCCATGGCGCCGAACAGATACGGCAGCAGACCACCGAGCAGCAGGCCCACGACGACGTAGGGATTGCTGAGCGAGAAGTCGATGGTGCCGGTCGTGATCAGGCCCTGGCTGGTGAAGTACTTCAGGTCTTCGGTGTAAGCGGCGAACAGCACGAGCGAACCGAAGCCCGCCGAACCGATCGCATAGCCCTTGGTCACGGCCTTGGTCGTGTTGCCGACGGCGTCGAGCGCGTCCGTCGTCTTGCGCACGTCCTTCGGCATGTCCGACATTTCGGCAATGCCGCCGGCGTTGTCCGTCACCGGACCATAGGCGTCCAGCGCGATGATCATGCCGGCCAGCGCCAGCATCGTCGTGACCGCGATGGCGATACCGAACAGGCCTGCCAGCATGTAGGTCGCGATGATGCCGATGACGATGAAGAGCGCCGGCAGCGCCGTCGCTTCCATCGAGACGGCGAGGCCCTGGATCACGTTGGTGCCGTGGCCCGTGGTCGACGCCTGCGCCACGCTCCGCACCGGGCGGAAGGCGGTGCTGGTGTAGTATTCGGTCGCCCACACGATCGCCGCCGTCACGAGAAGGCCGACGATGCCGCACCAGAAGAGGTTCATGGCGGTGAATGTGACGGTACCAGCGGTGAAGACCGCATCCATGCCGCCGAGCACCATGCTGGTAACGAAGTACAGCGCAATGGCCGAGAGCACACCGGTCACGATGAGGCCCTTGTACAGGGCGCCCATGATGTTCTGGCTGGCGCCGAGGCGGACGAAGAATGTGCCGATCACCGAGGTGACGATGCAGACGCCCGCGATGGCGAGCGGATAGGTCATCATCTTCGCGGCGAGCGCCGCATCACCGACGAAGTAGATCGACGCGAGAACCATCGTGGCGACAAGCGACACGGCATAGGTCTCGAACAGGTCAGCTGCCATGCCGGCGCAGTCGCCGACATTGTCGCCGACGTTGTCGGCAATCACGGCCGGGTTGCGTGGGTCATCTTCGGGAATTCCGGCTTCGACC
>CAXNFA010000266.1:0-3757 GCA_964201105.1 Alphaproteobacteria bacterium
CACCAGTGGCTGCACCTTCTGCGGCATCGTTGTCATCGTCGGTCTTCTTCACGACATGCCGATTCTCGGCATTGTTCGCGATCAGGCTGATGTCGCCATGCGGAATGCGGGCGGCTTCGAGGTCGCGCACGACGCGCGAGGCTTCATCATAGCTGTTATAAAGTCGGGCAATGGTCTGGGTCATGGTGACCTCCTGGAAGGAATGAAAAAGGAGGGCCCGCCGGGCGGGGCGGGCCCTGTTCGGCTTAGTTGGCGACGACGTTGCCCTTGAAGTCGACGGCGATGCCGACGGACTTGCCGTCCTTCATCGCCTTGCCACGCCAGATCGACTCGGCATCTTTCGTCAGGCCCGTGACGCCGGTGTAGCCGCTCGCTTCAATACGTTCGCGCGCCTGGGCTTCCGTGAAGCTGTTGGCGCCAGCGACCGGTGCATTGTCCGAAGAAACCGGACGCTGTGTCAGCAGCGGGTTGTTGCGGACGCCGTCATCGACCGAGAAGACACCTGGGCGCTGGCCGGCATACTTGAACTCCGGCAGCTCCTTCAGCGCGTCCTTCTGCACATTGGCGACCACATGTTCGCCGTTCTGCGTGATGGTCAGGCCATCCCAAGCCAACGCAACGTGCTTCTCACCCATGCCGAGGAAACCACCGACATTGGCGACGACATAACGAGCCTTGCCGTCGCGATCGATCATTACCGAGTCGATCTCGCCCACGGTCTCATCATTGCCGTTCTTGATGTTTCGGCCGATCAGCTTCTCGACGTCAACCGTGTTCGGTGACATCGCAAGGTTGGCCGCCGAACGATTCGCCAGATGCGGGTTCGACTTGAGATCGGTGTCGAGGACATAGACCTTGCCGCGGCGCGCCGGATCGTCATAGCGATGGGCCGGCAGGGCCAGAAGCTGCTCCTTCGTGGTGTTGAGCAGGATCGTCTCATTGTCCGCCGAAATCGTGAGCTGGTTCCACGGCACCGCCACATTGCGTTCGCCGATGCCAAGGAAGCCGCCGACACCGATGACGGCAAACGCGGCCTGTCCGTTCTTGTCGGTCAGCACGCTTTCCACTTCGCCGACGCTGTCCTTGTTGTTGTTTACGACCTTGCGGCCGATCACCTTGTCGGCATTGATGGTGGTCGAGGAGGCGACGGTCACGCCCGGCGCGCGGCCATCGACCCTGACGTCAGCCGCCTGGGCGACGGAACCGCCAGCGATCAGCGCAAGTGCGACTGCGGTGGACGCGAGAAGTGATTTTGTCATGCTGTTTTCCTTTTCGGTGGATGGTCTGCCCGGGTTTTATCCGCGACGCAGATCACGCGGTCTCTTGTCCGACGACACGGCACGTGGCCGCGTATCGAAGTGCCAAATAAACTCGCTGTCGGTGCCAAAGTTCCCTGGTCGGTAGGCTTGCGGCCATCGCGCGCGCAAAAGAACCTGCCTGCATGCTCTTGTCGGACGCGCTGTGGTAAATTCGTAGGCGGTGCGGCTTCCCTTCGCTTTCTTTATCGACCCGAAATGCCTGAGCGATATTCTGCGGCGCGCGCTGCGGGATCGCCGGTTGACACCACCTGTCTACCGGCAGCCCCTTGATGTTCTGCGAGCAACGTTGGCCGTCGACCCAAGGTGCCGATGAGTCGGCTGACTCAAATGGTCGAGCCCAGGGCTCGCCCTTTGGGGACAGGTTGTTGAAACCTGAAAGATTGAAAGGCGGGGTCGGAGCGGCGCGCGTTTCGGTGCAGCGAAAGCTCTGCGCGTGACCAGATACAGAGCAGGACGCCTAGAGCCGGGTGATCTGGTTGTCGATTTCGTTGGACTGGCCGGTTTGCGGCGGGAAATGAGCGGCGAGCGTCGTGGCGCAGGAATTGACTGCAGAGATGATGTCATCCGCCAGTCGGCCATCCTGAGCGCCGCGGATGAGGTCGTCGATGACCACTTGCCAGGTCATTTCGGGCAAGGCACCGGCGATGCGGTGATCGACGCGGATGATGGCGGCGTGTTCCGCCAGTGAGACAAAGAGCAGCAAGCCGGCTCCGTCCTGTGTCCGTCGGGCCACTCGCGCCGCGAATTGCTGCGCCGCCAGCGCTTCGGCCCGTTCGCGCCGGACAAAGGATGGCGCGAGCCAGGCGCGGGATGGCAGCATGGTCAGCGCGACCGCGGTGACCGCATAACATGCACCCTGGACGAATCCCATTTCGGCCACGCGCAGGGCTGGCCAGACAAGCGCGGCGATACCCCCTGCAACCAGGGCGACGGCGCCAGCCCAGATGAGCGGGTAGCCCGCATAGTCGTCGCTGGCTTGCGCGACCACGACGGCGAATTCCGCAGCCGTGCGCTGTTCGGCGGCGGTCACGGCCGCGGCGATGCGTTCTTCCTCTTCGGGTGTCAGCGCCATCATCACCAGCGTCCGCTCGCGCCGCCGCCGCCGAAGGAGCCGCCGCCGCCCTTGAATCCGCCGCCTGAGGATCCACGCGAGCCGCCACCAAAGGAGCCAAAGCCTGACGATCGCCGGCCCGAACCGCCGCGCCATGGCACGATGGGCCCGGATGTCAGGCCGCCAAAGCCACCACCACCACCACCGCGCCGCCGCATGAAGAAGAAGACGAGAATGGCCAGCACCGGCACGATCAATCCAAAGACGCTGCCTTCATCGGGGGCGGCTGACGAGCGACCGGGGACCGGGGCGTCCGATGGTTTGAAGCCTAGCGTGCGCAGGATGGCTGCTGTGCCGGCGACGACGCCCTGTTCGAAATTCCCGGCCCGGAAGGCAGGCAGCAGGTCGCGCTCGATGATCTGGCGGCTCAACGCATCGGTCAGCGTGCCCTCCAGGCCATAGCCTGCCTCTATGCGCACGGCGCGCTGGTTGGGTGCCACGACCAGAAGAGCGCCCGTGTTCTTGCCAGCTTCGCCAATGCCCCAATGCCGGCCCAACCGGTAACCGAAGTCTTCAATGCTGGTGTCCTGCAGCGAGGGCAGGGTGACGACGACCACCTGATAGCGTTTTGCCGCTTCCAGACCCGCTAGCCAGCCAGTGAGGCGCGCTTCCGTCGAGTCGGACAGGAGGTTTGCCTCGTCGACCACGCGCCCCGTCAGCGCCGGGAATTTCAGATCTGCGGCATCGGCATTCGCCGACAGGATCAGCGCGGAGAACAGCGCCAGCAAGAGGGCCGGTGCGCGGACTCGCATCCGCGGCAGCATCAGAACTGAACCTTGGGCGCGTTCTGGTTCTGCTCCGTCGTGGCAAAGGTCTGCTTCACCTCCGCGTCGGGATAGATGATCTTGGCGATGATATTGCCGGGGAAGGTGCGCAGGTTGGTGTTATAGGCCTGCACCGCAAGAATGTAATCGCGCCGTGCCACGGTGATGCGATTCTCGGTGCCTTCCAGCTGCGACTGCAACGACAGGAAGTTCTGATTCGATTTCAGGTCGGGATAGTTTTCCGACACCACGAGCAGGCGGGCGAGCGCGCTCGACAACTGCGCCTGGTTCTCCTGGAACTGCCGGAAGGCTTCCGGATTCTGGGTGATGTTGGCTGGCAGTTGCATCTGCGTCGCCTTGGCGCGCGCCTCGATCACGCGGGTGAGCGTTTCCTGCTCCTGCCTGGCATAACCGCGCACCGTTTCCACCAGGTTGGGAATCAGGTCGGCGCGGCGCTGATAGGCAGCCTGCACATTGGCCCAGGAAGCCTTCACGGCCTGATCCTGGGTGGGAATGGTGTTGTAGCCGCAACCGGCCAGAACAACGGACAGGCCCAGCGCCGC
>CAXNFA010000267.1:0-3749 GCA_964201105.1 Alphaproteobacteria bacterium
TTACCGATCAAGGCCAGGACACCGTTGGCGCGCCAGCAGGCGATCCCGGGCCGGCATTCGACTTCGGCGGCAACGCGCGCCGTCTCAGCAACACGCTGCTGCGTGGCGACATTGCCCTGGCGCTTGGCATCGTCGTCATCATCGTCGTGCTCATCCTGCCAATGCCGGTTTGGCTGCTCGACATGTCGCTGGCGCTGTCGATCACCTTTTCCGTGCTGATCCTGATGAACGTGCTGTTCATCAAGCGTGCGCTCGAGTTCAACATCTTCCCCACGATCCTGCTCATCTCGACGATGATCCGGCTCGCGCTGAATCTGGCGACCACGCGCCTGATCCTGACCAATGGTCACGAGGGAACGGACGCCGCGGGTCATGTGATCGAAGCCTTCGGCGGCTTCATCATGGGCAACAACTTTGTCATCGGCATCATTGTCTTCGTCATTCTGGTGATGGTGAACTTCATCGTCATCACCAAGGGTTCGGGCCGTATCGCCGAAGTGGCGGCGCGCTTCAGCCTGGACGCGATGCCGGGCAAGCAGATGGCGATCGACGCCGACCTGTCGACCGGCCTGATCGACGAGACCGAGGCGCGCAAGCGCCGCCGGAACCTCGAGGATGAAAGCAACTTCTTCGGCTCGATGGACGGCGCCGCCAAGTTTGTCCGCGGCGACGCTATCGCCGGCATCCTGATTACCTTCATCAACCTGATCGGCGGCATGATCATCGGCGTCGGACAGGAAGGCCTGTCCTTCGGCGAGGCCGCGACCACCTATTCGATCCTGACGGTCGGCGACGGCCTCGTGTCGCAGATCCCCGCGCTGATCGTCTCGATCGCCGCCGGTCTGCTCGTCTCCAAGTCGGGCATCAGCGAGACGACCGACAAGGCCCTGTTCGGCCAGCTGTCCAGCTATCCACGCGCGCTTGGCATGAGCGCCTTCCTGATGGCCTCGCTCGCCTTCCTGCCGGGCGTGCCGATGATTCCCTTCTTCCTGCTGGCCGCCGGGTCCGGCTCGCTTGCCTTCTTCTCCAGCCGCAAGCAGACGCGCGCCGTCGTCGATGCCCAGGTCAAGGAACAGGCCGCGATGCAGGCCGCCGTGCCGAGCGAGGAGCCGATCAGCAACGCATTGGCGCTTGACGAGATCCGGCTCGAACTCGGCTATGGCCTGCTGCCGCTGCTGAGCGACACGCGCGGCTACCGCCTGACCGACCAGATCAAGGCCCTGCGCCGCCAGCTGGCGACAGAGATGGGCTTTGTCATGCCGTCGGTCCGCATCCTCGACAACATGCAGTTGCCTGCCAACTCCTATGTCATCCGCATCAAGGAGATCGAGGCCGGCGTCGGCGACCTGCGGCCGAACCAGCTGCTCGTCATGGATCCGCGTGGCGACAAGATCACCCTGCCGGGCGAGGACACGACCGAGCCGACTTTCGGTCTTCCCGCGATGTGGGTGGACGAGACCTATCGCGAGGAGGCCTCGTTCCGCGGCTACACCGTGGTCGACCCGGCGACGGTGGTGACAACGCACATCACCGAGATCATCAAGGACAACATGTCCGACCTGCTCTCCTACGCCGAATCGCAGAAGCTGCTCGACGAATTGCCGAAGGCCCAGCAGAAGCTGGTCGCCGACCTGGTGCCGCAGCATATCAGCGTGTCGGGCGTGCAGCGCATCCTGCAGAACCTGCTGGCCGAGCGCATCTCGATCCGCGACCTCGCCACCATCATGGAAGGTGTTGCCGAGGCGAGCGGCTACACCCACAACATCACACTGATCACCGAGCATGTCCGCGCCCGCCTGTCGCGGCAGATCAGCAACAACCACACCACCGACGCCGGCTATATCCCGCTCATCACCCTGTCGCCCAACTGGGAACAGAACTTCGCCGAATCCATCGTCGGCCAGGGCGAGGAACGCCAGCTGTCGATGGCGCCGACCAAGCTGCAGGAATTCATCACTGCCGTGCGTCAGACCTTCGACCGTCTGTCGCGCGAGGGCGAGACGCCGGTGCTGCTGACCAGCCCGGCGATCCGGCCCTATGTCCGCTCCATCGTCGAACGCTTCCGCCCCAGCACGGTCGTGCTGTCGCAGAACGAGATCCACGCCAAGGCGCGGATCAAGACACTGGCGCAGATCTAGGCCGCGTCGATGCGCATCCACACCTTCACCGGAGCGAACCTGGCTGCCGCCATGGCAGAGGTGCGCGCCGCACTGGGGGACGATGCGGTGATCGTGTCGACCTACGAATCGCGGCGCGGCCGTGGCGTCGAGATCACCGCCGCGCTGGACGAGCAGGCCGACGACAATACGCTGGCGGCCGCGCTGGCCGCCGAGGAAGACCTGCCGCCTCCTGGCGCGCTTGAGATGGCACTCGTCGGGCAGGGTGTTCCCGCGGCGCTTGTGCAACGTCTTGTCCGCGCCGCCGGCGCCCATCCGGACGAAACACCCGAACTGGCACTGGCCGCTGCGCTCGACGCCACTTTCGGCTTCACAGCCCTGCCCCGGCGCCAGCCGCAACCCCTCATGCTTGTCGGCCCGCCGGGCATGGGCAAAACGGTGGCGCTGGTCAAGATCGCCGCGCGCGCCGTTCTCGCCGGCGGCCGCGTCCGCCTGATCTCGACCGACACAGTGCGCGCCGGCGCGTTCGCCCAGCTTGAAGCTTTTGCCGAACTGCTCGGCCAGCCGCTATTCCGTGCCGAGACCGACAAGGATCTCGCCAAGGCGCTGACCGCCCCCGACACGGCCGACCTCATCCTGATCGACACGCCGGGCACCAATCCCTTCGCAACATCGGAGATGACCGACCTGCGCCATTTCATCGACGTCGCGCCGGTCGACGCCGTTCTGGTTCTCCGCGCGGGCCTCGATGGCGAGGACGCGGCTGAAGCTGCCCAGGCCTTTGCCGCGCTGGGTGCCCGCCGCCTCCACGCCACCCAGCTTGACGTGGCCCGCCGCCTCGGCGCGCTGCTGGGCGCTGCCCAGGCCGGGCGCCTCGCCTTCGCCGAAGCCGGCGCCACCCCCTTCGTCGCCGACGGACTCAATGCCTTAACGCCGGTGGCGCTGGCCCGCCTCCTGCTTCGTCCCACCGGCGCTGCCGCCGCCACTATCCGGGCCGCCTCATGACCGCCACCGTCGCCATCCTGCCCCGAACCACCGCCCGCTCTGCGCCGGCCGGTACCAACATCGTCACCGTCGCCTCGGGCAAGGGCGGCGTCGGCAAGACCTGGCTGTCGATCACCCTGGCGCATGCCCTGGCCCAGGCCGGGCGGAACACCTTGCTTTTCGACGGCGACCTTGGCCTTGCCAACATCGATGTGCAGCTCGGGCTGAGCCCGCGACAGGATCTCGGCGGCGTGCTGGCCGGCAGGGTGACGCTTGCCGACGCCGCAACGCGTTTCGCCGCCGGCGGATTCGACGTCGTCGTCGGCCGCTCCGGGTCGGGTACGCTCGCCGCACTCGACAGCGACCGGATTCGCGCCCTGCGCGACAGCCTCGCCATCCTGTCGGGGCGCTATGATCGCGTCGTCGCAGACCTTGGCGCTGGTATCGATGCCTCCGTCCGCCTGCTCACCGCAGGTGCCGGCACGATCCTCGCCGTCACCACCGACGAACCGACCGCGCTAACCGATGCCTATGCCTTCATCAAGATCACGCGCATGAAGCATGCCGCCGCCGACATCCGGATTGTGGTCAACCAGGCGGCCAATCGCAGCGACGGCCGCCGAACCTTCGACACGCTGGCCGGCGCCT
>CAXNFA010000268.1:0-3743 GCA_964201105.1 Alphaproteobacteria bacterium
CGAAGCCGCGGCGCAGTTCGAACTTGCCCTCGACGCGCTCGGTGAAGAGCGACGGCACGCCAAGCTGGCGGGCAAGCTCATAGCCCACCACGACGCCGCCCATCGCCGGCGAGACGACCAGGTCGATCTTGCCGGTGTAGGTGGCGCGCACGCGCTCGGCCAGCGCCTTGCACAGGCGTTCGCCGCGCGCCGGGTCCATCATCACGCGCGCGCTTTGCATGTAGACCGGGCTGCGCAGGCCAGAGGACAGGATGAAATGGCCTTCGAGCAGCGCGCCGGCGTCGCGATACTCCTGCAGCACCTGATCGCGGTTCATGCGCGCCCCCGGCTGACGGAATGGATAAGCGGGTCCGCGCGCAGCGCGGCCATGATGTTGGACAAGTGCTTCACGTCCTGCACCTCGATGTCGACGACGATTTCGAAAAAGTCCTGCGACCGGTCGGCGATGCGCAGGTTGCTGATGTTGCCCATGTTCTTCGCCACCACCGCGGTCAGCGCGTTCAGGCTGCCCGGCTCGTTGGTGAGGGTGACAGTGAGGCGGCCGGCATGGATCGATTCAACCACGGTCGCCGGGTCCCAGGAAATGTCGAGCCAGCTTTCCGGCACGTTGGTGAAGTTTTCCAGGCTTTCGCAGTCGATCGTGTGCACCGTCACGCCCTTGCCGGTGGTGACGATGCCGACGATGCGGTCGCCTGGCAACGGGTGGCAGCAGGTGGCGAGATGCACCGCCATGCCGGGGATGAGGCCGCGGATCGGCACGGCATGGTCGCCGCCCTTGGCCTGGCCGCTGCGTGCGCGCGTCAGCGCCGAGCGCATGCGCGCGAAGCCCGAGGGCTTGGCATTGGCCGGCTGTTCGCCCGGATAGATGCGCTCGACCACGTCCTTGCCCGACAGGAAGCCCTCGCCAACCTTGGCATAGAGTTCTTCCGAATCGCGGGCGCGGAAGACCTTGAGCACCTGGGCCAGCGCCTTTTCCGTCAGCTCGTGGCCATGCTGCTGGAAGGCACGCTCCAGGATGGCACGGCCAAGATCGACATACTGCGAATGCTGCTGGTCGCGCACATAGCGGCGGATGGCGGCGCGCGCCTTGCCGGTGACGACGAAGGCATCCCAGGTCGGCGACGGCGTCTGCGCCTTGGAGCGGATGATTTCCACCTGGTCGCCATTCTCGATGGCGGTGCGCAGCGGCGCGATGCGGCCGTTGATCTTGGCACCGACGCAGGTATCGCCGACATCGGTGTGGACCGCATAGGCGAAGTCGACCGGCGTGGCGCCGCGCGGCAGCGCGATGACATCGCCCTTGGGCGTAAAGCAGAAGACCTGGTCCTGGTACATCTCGAGCTTGGTGTGCTCGAGAAATTCTTCCGGGTTGCCGGCATGCTCGAGGATTTCAAGCAATTCGCGAATCCAGCGGAACTCGCCGCCCTCGGCCGGCAACGAACCGAGCTCCTTGTAGTGCCAGTGCGCGGCAACGCCATATTCGGCAATCTCGTGCATCGCCAGCGTGCAGATCTGGATTTCGATGCGGCGCCTTTCCGGTCCGATCACCGTGGTGTGGATCGACTGGTAGCGGTTCTTCTTCGGGGTCGAGATGTAGTCCTTGAAGCGCTGCGGCACGGCGGCATAGCGGCTGTGCACGGCGCCGAGCGCGCGATAGCAGTCTGCCACTTCCGGAACGATGATGCGGAAGGCGGCAAGGTCGGACAGCTGCTCGAAGGAGACATTCTTGCGCTGCATCTTGCGCCACACCGAATAGGGCCGCTTCTCGCGCCCCGACACGTCGGCGCGCAGGCCCTGCTCCGCCAGCGTTTCCTTCAGCTCCGCCTCGATGCGTCCAACCGCATCGCCCCCCGATTCGCGCAGGAAGGCAAGCCGCGCCATGACCGATTCGCGGGCCTCGGGGTTGAGTTCCTTGAAGGCGAGGTCTTCGAGCTCGTCCTTCATCTCGTGCATGCCGATGCGTTCGGCAAGCGGCGCATAGATGTCCATCGTCTCGCGTGCGATGCGCTTGCGCTTCTCGGGCTTGGCGATGAAATGCAGCGTCCGCATGTTGTGCAGGCGGTCGGCCAGCTTGACCAGCAGCACACGGATGTCGTGCGACATGGCGAGCAGCAGCTTGCGGAAGTTCTCCGCCTCGCGGATCTCGTCGGTCGGGCGTTCCTGCTCCAGCGCCGACAGCTTGGTCACGCCATCGACCAGCTGGGCGATCTGCGGGCCGAACTGCTGCTGGATCTGGTCAAGCGTGGCGACGGTGTCTTCCACCGTGTCATGCAAGAGCGCGGTCGCCACCGTGGCGGCGTCGAGCCGCATGTCGGTGACGATGCCGGCGACTTCCAGCGGATGGGAGAAATAGGGATCGCCCGAGGCACGCGTCTGCGTGCCATGCGCCTTCATCGAGAAGACATAGGCGCGGTTCAGCAGGTCTTCGTCGACGCCGGGGTCGTAGTGGCGCACCCGATCGACAAGATCAGACTGGCGGATCATGGCCAGTACAACTCAAACCAGGAAACCCGCCAACCGGACGGGAACGGGGCAGCCCGGACGGGCCGCCGGGAAGAGGTCAGATCAGACCTCTTCTCCCTTGCCATCCTTGCCGCCAGTGCGTTCGACTGCATCGGGATCGACATCCTCGAACACCATGTCGTCGGCTTCGTTGCGGCGCGGCGGCGTGGCCTGGGCCTGGGCGGCCCACTGCTCGTTGGACATGAGCGCGGCCATATCGTCTTCTTCCGGCTCGTCATGCTCGACATGCTTCTGCATGCCATGGATGACAGCTTCCTGCAGCGTCGGGACATCGACGGTGCGGTCGGCGATCTCGCGCAGCGAGACGACCGGGTTCTTGTCGTTGTCCCGTTCGACAGTGAGCTGGCCACCGGCCGAAATCTCGCGCGCGCGCTGGGCCGCCAGAACGACGAGGTCGAAGCGGTTGGGCACCACCTCGACGCAATCTTCCACTGTGACGCGGGCCATTCAGTCGTCTCCAATATCCGTGCAAAAAGGGCCGAATCCTGCGACCGGCCCCGCTTCGGGCTATACATAGAGGCGCGTGGCGGCCAAGGCAAGCCACGCAGGCCCGCCTGCGACGCCAAATCCTTCCATTTTCGGGCAAATTTCACCCTTCCGGCACCGCTTCCGCGCGCTGGGCGGGGTCCAGCGCGGCAATCAGCTCGCCAACCAACCTTCCCGTTACAGGATTCTTCCAGTCCGGGGCCAGTTCGGCCAGCGGCAGCAGGACGAAGGCCCGTTCCGCCAGCCGGGGGTGCGGCAGCGCGGCCAGGCCCACCCCGCCCCCCGCATGAACCCGGCCGTCGTGGTCCAGCAGGTCGAGGTCGAGGACGCGGGCTTCCCAGCGTTCGCGGCGCACCCGCCCCCCCGCCGCTTCCACTGCATGCAGGGAAGCAAGCAGTGCGTCGGGCGCCAGGTTGCTGGCCACCTCGGCCACCGTGTTGACGAACCAGGGCTGGTCCGAGGCCGGCACCGGCGCGCTGCGATAAAGGCGGGCACGGCGCAGCACCGTCACGCCATGGGCGGGCAGTTCGGCAAGCGCCCGGGCGATCGACTGGGCCGGCGTGCCCCAGGGTCCGTCGAGATTGGCGCCCAGGCCGATGAAGATCATGCACACTAACTTTCATACTTGGATTCGCGGTACAAGCGCCCGCGATGATACCTGCGACGCCCGACCGCGACTGCCCGCTCTGTCCCCGCCTTGCCGATTTCCGGCAGGCGAACCGCGACGCCTTTCC
>CAXNFA010000269.1:0-3715 GCA_964201105.1 Alphaproteobacteria bacterium
CCAACTCGTAATGGTAGAGCGCCTTGTGCCAGCCCATGTGGAAGCGGAAGTTGTTGCAGGCCGACCACTGCGCCTGAAGCCCGTCGAGGAAGCGGATGCCGTCGCGATGGCGACCCTGCATTTCCAGCACATGCGCCACGGCATGCACCGACCAGGTGTCGGCGGGATGCGCGGCGACCGCGCGGCGGCCAAAATCCTCGGCGGCGGCATAGTCGCCGCATTCCTCCAGCCCGAAGGCATACATGCCGTGCAGGAAGGCGATGTCGGGGTCGTCCGCCCGCCACAGCGGCAGCACGCGGGCGATGGCGTCGCGCACGCCTGCACTGCGCCCCATGTAGAACTGGGTGAAATGCGACAGGCGAAGCGCCAGCATGTCGCGCGGGTGATCCACCAGGATCTGGTCCCACAGCGCCGTGGTCTTGCCGTAGTCGCCCGCCGCCCAGGCGGCCAGCGCCGCGACATGCAGCCGCTCGCGCGGGGTCGCCCCGCGCGCATCCGCCTTCGCCGCCGCATCCACGGCGCCCTTCTTCGCCCGCTCTTCCAGTGCCGGCACGGCGAAGAGCTTGAAGAAATAGCCGCGCAGCACATGCGCCATCGGCATGTCGGCATCGGCCGCCATCAGCGCCTTCAGGCAGTCGCCCGTGTCACGGCGGAATTCGAGATAGGAATAGACCGTGTCGCTGTAGCGGTCGGCCGCTTCCTGGCTCGCCGCCGTCATCGAATTGCCCCAGCGATCTGTCGTCATGCGCTGCACTCCCTGTTGCCCGAAGCCTAAGGGCTGGCCCGCACGCGCCACAAGCCGCTTATCTCGGGCCCGGAGGAACGCATGGTCGATTTCAGCCTGACACCCGAACAGACAAGCCTGCGCGACCGCGCCCGCGAAGTGGCGCAGGGGCCCATCGCCGCCCGCGCGGCGGAGG
Organism: Alphaproteobacteria bacterium; assembly: GCA_964201105.1. Classification (GTDB taxonomy): domain Bacteria; phylum Pseudomonadota; class Alphaproteobacteria; order SHVP01; family SHVP01; genus CANJEJ01. The sequence continues at coordinate 921 of CAXNFA010000269.1, forward strand.
TGGACCGCAGCGAGACCTATCCGTGGGAGAATCTCACCCTGCTGAAGGAGGCCGGCCTGCTCGGCCTGTGCATCCCGAAGGACTACGGCGGCGCCGGGATGGACTATCTCGCCCCCGTGCTGGTGATCGAGGAAATGGCCCGGACCTGCGGTGTAACCGGGCGCATTGCGGTGGAGACCAACATGGGCGCCATCGGCGCGATCATGGCCTATGGCACGCATGAGCAGAAGAAGCTCGCCGCCGACCTGGTGCTGTCGGGGGACAAGCCCGCCATCTGCATCACCGAGCCCGAGGCCGGCAGCGCCGCCACCGAGATGACGACGCGCGCCGACAGGCGCGGCAACCGCTTCGTGCTCAACGGGAAGAAACACTGGATCACCGGCGGCGGCGTGTCGCGCCTGCATCTCATCTTCGCTCGCGTGTTTGATGAGGACGGCAGCGAACAGGGCATCGGCGGCTTCCTCGCCATCCGCGACGAGACACCCGGCCTCGTCATCGGCGCGCGCGAGCCGACCATGGGCCTGCGCGGCATTCCCGAAACGGAAGTTCGCTTCGAGGAGATGGAAGTGGCGCCCGCCATGGCGCTCACCCCGCCCGGCGGCTACGGCCGCGGCTTTGCCGCGCTGATGGAGGCCTATAACGGCCAGCGCGTCGGCGCCGGCACGGTGGCGCTAGGGCTGGCCGCCGGCGCCTTCGAGCTGGGCCGCGCCCACACGTTGCAGCGCGAGCAGTTCGGCCGGCCCATCTCCGAATTCCAGGGCCTGCAATGGATGCTGACCGACATGCACATGAAGATCGAACTCGCCCGCACCTTCCTGTGGCGCGCGGCGGTGTCAGGCGGCCCCTTCCCCGATCCCTTGCTGGCGGCGGAGGCCAAGATTTTCGCCTCGGAAATGGCCATCGAGGTGACCAACGCCGCGCTGCAGCTCTTCGGCGCCCGCGGCTATTCCCGCAACCTGCCACTCGAACGCATCGCCCGCGACGCCCGCATGTTCACCATCGGCGGCGGCACGGCGCAGATCCTGCGCACCTTCGCGGCGTCGAAGATTCTGGGCAAGTCTCTGCCGCAGACGCGGGATGGCTACTCGAAGCGCAACAGCTGATTTCTCCCTCCCCCCTTGCGGGGGAGGGCCGGGGTGGGGGGTGCGGTGCCAGCCGGCAGACACCGGTGCAGACATATCGCGCCGAGGACACCCCCGCCCTATCCCTCCCCACAAGGGGGAGGGGACGACACCCAAACGCACTGCGCTCCGACCCGGGCTTCGCCTATAGTCACCGCAGAACAACCCTCGCAGGGAGACCACCGCATGACCACCGACACGCTTCAGCGCAACGACCGACTGGTCGACACGCTTCAGGACATTCTTGGCAAGGACCAGGTCATCACCGACCAGGCCGAGCGCGAGTTTTTCTCGGCCGATGTCTACACCGCCGGCAAGACGGTGGCAGCGATCGTGCGGCCTAAGGACAAGGCGGGCATCGCCAAGGCCGTCAGCGCGGCGACAAAGGCCGGCTATGCGGTGGTCGGGCGCGGCGGCGGCATGTCCTATACCAAGGGCTATCCGCAGAACCGGGAAGACTCGATCTGCATCGATGTCGGCGCGCTGAATCGCATTGTCGAGATCAATGAGAATGACATGTACATCACGGTGGAAGCCGGGGTGACGTGGAAGCAGATCTATGACGCGCTGAAGCCCAAGGGACTGCGCATGCCCTTCTTCGGCACCTTCTCGGGCATGCGCGCCACGGTGGGCGGCGGGCTTTCGCAGGGCGCGCTCTTCATGGGCACCGCGCGCTATGGCCAGGCAGCCGATGTGGTGCTGGGGATCGAGGTCATCACCGGCGATGGCAGCATCATCAAGACCGGCCAGGCCGCCTTCCGCAATGGCAAGCCCTTCTACCGCACCTATGGCCCCGATCTCACCGGCCTGTTCCTGCATGACGGCGGCGCCTTCGGCATCAAGGTGCAGGCGAGCTTCAAGCTGATCAAGATGCCGGCGGCGAGCGGATTCCTTTCCTTCGTCTTCCCCGGCGGCGCGGCGGGCGCGGTGGCGGCGCTGTCCGACATCGCGCGCTCCGGGGCGGCGGAAGACGCCTATGTCTTCGACCCGGAATCGACCGACAAGAATCTCGCCAGTCCCGACATCGTGCAGGACATGAAGACGCTGGCCGGCGTCGTCACCGGCCAGTCGACCTGGATGAAGGGGTTGATCGAAGGCACCAAGCTGGTGCTGGCGGGCCGCAGCTTCGCCAAGGAAGGCATGCATTCGGTCCATTGCGTCTGCGCCGGGCGCAGCGAGGCGGCGGTGGAAGCCGACATGGAGATCATTCGCAAGATCGCCGCGAAACATAAGGGCGAGGAGATTCCCAATTCGATTCCCAAGGCGGTGCGCGCCGATCCGTTCAAGCCGCTCAATGGCGTCATCGGCGCCAATGGCGACCGCTGGGCCGCGCTCAACGCCAAGGTGCCGCACAGCCAGGCGCCGGCGCTGATCGCCGCCTGCGAGGCCCTGATCGCCAGCTACAAGCCGCAGATGGATGCGCTAAAGATCACGGTGTCGCGCCTCAACATCGCCATCGACACGCACAGCTACAGCTATGAACCGGTGCTGCACTGGTATGATTCCTGGCTGCCGGTGCACAGCCGCATCCCCGAGCCGTCCTACCTGGCAAAGATCAAGGACCCCGGACCAAACCCGAAGGCCTCGGCGCTGGTGGAAGAGATTCGCGACAAGCTGTGCCAGATCTTCGCCGACTTCGGCGCCTCGTCGAACCAGATCGGCAAGACCTATCCC
>CAXNFA010000270.1:0-3711 GCA_964201105.1 Alphaproteobacteria bacterium
CCACCGGCGAGAATCACCGCCTGGCGCAGGGGATGGAGGGGGATGGCGACCATGGCTTTCTGCTGGCTTGCCGTCTTTGAACCCAATGGGGCGCCGGAAAGGACACCCATCTGTGACCGGCGGCACCCGCCCGGGGCCGCTTCGGGTAGTATGAAACAACCCAAGTGGTTAAGGCTCTATTAAGGTTAACGGCGCTAGCTTGCGCCATCAGCTACGGGGGTCACACCCCGGGCGGTATCCCCGGTGGAGAGCCCATGGCGCGCCTCAGCATCTGCATTCCCACCCGCAACCGGGCCGGCCTGCTGGCCCGGCACCTGGCCCATATCTCGCGGTTCGAGAAGCTCGACTACGAAGTTGTTGTGTCCGACAACTGCTCCATCGACAACACGGCCGAGGTCGTCGAGGCGATGCGGCCGCACCTGAAGCGGCTCTATTACGTCCGCCAGGAAAAATCGCTCAATTTCTATGAAACGATGATCGCGGCCTGCAACCTGGCAGCGGGCGATTTCGCCATGTATGCCGCGGATGACGATTTCGCCGTCGAAGACGGCCTTTTGCGCGCCGTCCAGGTGATGAGCGAGCGGCCCGAGATTTCCGCCGTCTACGGCGCCTGGGAAGAATGGCTGCCGGACGCCACCGCGGCCCTGAAGCGCCATGGGGCGCAGGAGGACATGCTGCTCGGCGCCCGCGAGCTTGTCGGCATGTTCTCGGGCATGAGCACGCCCGAGATTCCAATCTTCCGGGTCGAGGCTTTTCGCCGCAGTCACCTGCCGGTGCAGCACCAATATGCCTTCGACTTCTATGGCGCCTCGCTGTTCCTGCGCCATGGTCCGCTGATGCTGATCAAGGATACAACGATGCGCGTGACGCGGCATCTTGGCCAGGAATCGAACAGCCTGTTCCGTCCCGACATCCTGCAATGCTATCTCGGTGACTATGAAATGTTCCTGAGCCAGATCCGCGATCTTGGCGCCGGTTCAAACATTGCTCTGATCGTGCGCAGCATGACGCAGCAATATATGACGGCTGCAGAGCGTGCGGTGGCGAACAAGGAATATCTCCAGGCCCGCACGCTGTTCATGCGGGCGGCAGCTTACCGCCTGGGCGACAGTGAGGCGCGGCTTGCAACCTTCGAAGGCCAGTACATGGTGCATTGCCTGGCTGACACGGTGAAGGGTTTCGCCGAGATGTGCCAGCCGGTGCGGCGCATCCTGGTCGAGCGGGGCGACGACACCCGGCCCCTGTTCATGGTTCTGCCGGTGGTGATGCCGCGCTCCCTGGTCGAGGAGCATGCGGGCGAGGATCTCGCCGGGATGCTCATCAGCGAGGAAGACCTTGTTATCACGCGCGAACCGGCCACCCTGGCGGCGATCGAGGCGCGTCGCGGCTATCCGCTGCGCAAGCATCGAAGCTTTGCCCAGCTGACCCAGGCCCTGCGGTCTGTCGGTCCCGTGCCGTTGAAGGTGAAAGACGAAGTGGCGGCTTAACCCGGCATTAACCCTGTTGGGCTGATTTTCAGGCTGTATGGCCCACGAAAAGGATCAAGGCGATGGCGATTGATGCGTCCGAGGTGATGGCAACAGCCCCGCAGGGGCTTCCCGACCCGCTGTCCTATGGGAGCGCCGTGGTGCTGGACCTGCTGCCGGATGTGCTGCGTGAAGTGCCGCCGCCCGGCGCGGATCTGCATGGCGTGGCCGATGAACTGTTGAACATCACCAGGCTGCGCCAGCTGGGTGTGGAACTGACCACCACATGCAACCTCGCCTGCGTCTATTGTCATTTTGCGCCGCTGACCCGCCGCGGCAAGGACGCCGATCAGGGCACGGTCGAGAACCTGATCGACTTCGTCAAACAGTTCCCGGTGGATTACGTCACGCTTTCGGGCGATGCCGAAATCACCATGTACAAGGGCTGGGACGAGGTGGCACGCCGCATGCTGGCTGCCAACATCGAACTGCGCACAATCAGTAACTTCTCCAAGGGCATCTTCTCTGAAGCCGAGATCGACGTCTTCTCGCAGTTCCGCGAAATCCTGATCAGCCTGGATACGTGCGACGCGGCGCTGCTGAAGAAGATCCGCTACCGCGCCGACCTGCGCACCATCACCACCAACATGCAGCTTGTCCGCACGCGCGCCATCCAGACGGGCCGCCGCATGCCGCATTTTGTCTGCAATGTGGTCACCCACGATATCAACATCGGTCTCGCCGATCAGACGGCTGCCTTTGCGCTGGCCTGCGGCTTCGCCCAGCTCAATTTCGTCCGCTTCGTCGAGCTGGAGGAAGTATCGGGCGGCAAGAACGACCTGCGCGACAATCCCAACGCCCAGCAGGTGCGCCGCATTCGCGAACTGGACCTTCCCGGCGCTGCCAAGGCCGTGCGGGCGCTGCAGCGGGCTGTCGAAATCTGCAAGGATAAGATCGCCCTCCATATCCAGCCGGGCATCGTCGATGAGATCAACCTGATCATCAATCCCGAGACAGCGGGTGGACCCAAGGCCAGCACGCTGGCGCCGGGCCAGATTCGCACCAAGCAGTGCCTGATGCCCTGGGACTTCTTCTATGTGCTGTGGAACGGAGACGTGCCGCCCTGCTGCATCGTCAAGGACACGATGATCGGCAACGTGGCGACCAAGCCGCTGATCGACGTCATCAACGGCGATGGCATCAAGGAATATCGGGCTGGCCTGCTGACCGGCAACCTGAAGCCGGAATGCCAGACCTGCACCTATGTGCCGGATACCGACACCCAGACACTTACCGCCCATGTGCGCAACTATCTTAGCGCCTATGGGAAGGGGGCTGTTGCCGCCTAGACGAGGGTATTTGCCCCGGCGGGCAGGAATCCCTATCTTCCCGCCCATGAAAACCCTTCCGCCCAGCGAAAAGCCTGGCCGCATCGTCGTCGCGATGTCGGGCGGCGTGGATTCGTCGGTGGCGGCGGCGCTGCTGAAGCGCCAGGGCCATGATGTCATCGGCATCACGCTGCAGCTTTACGACCAAGGCGCGGGCACGGCCCGGGGCAAGACCTGCTGTGCTGGCCAGGACATTGCCGACGCGCGACGCGTGGCCGAAACGATCGGAATTCCACACTATGTGCTCGACTATGAACGGCGCTTCCGCGAAGCGGTGATCGACGACTTCGTCGACAGTTATGTCGCGGGTGAGACACCTGTGCCCTGCGTGCGCTGCAATGAGACGGTAAAGTTCGGCGACCTGATGGCAGCTGCCATCGACATGGGGGCCGAGGCGCTGGCCACCGGCCACTATATCCGTCGCGCCGAAGGTGTGGCCGGTCCGGAACTGCATGTTGCCGCTGATTCGACGCGCGACCAGAGCTATTTCCTCTTCTCGACTTCAACGGCGCAACTGGCGCGGCTGCGCTTCCCGCTTGGTGATATTCCCAAGGCGGAGACCCGCGTGCTGGCGGCCGAGTTCGGCCTGCTGACGGCGGACAAGCCGGACAGCCAGGACATCTGCTTCGTGCCAAGCGGTCATTACGCCGATCTCGTGCGCCGGCGCCGGCCCGATGTCGCCACGCCCGGCGACATTGTCGACCCGTCCGGCCGCGTGCTGGGCCAGCATGACGGCATTGTCAACTTTACTGTCGGCCAGCGCCGTGGCCTCAAGCTGGGCGGCGGCGATGCCCTTTTCGTCCTGCGCCTTGATGCGGCGGCCAATCGTGTCGTGGTCGGGCCGCGAGCGGCTTTGC
>CAXNFA010000271.1:0-3703 GCA_964201105.1 Alphaproteobacteria bacterium
GCCGTTGACGAAGGCGCCGACGCCAACCTCCACGCCCTGCAGATGATCCATCAGGATGTAGCTGGGGGGTGTCTTGCCGGGCGGTTGGTTGTCGAGGCTCGCCAGCACGTCGATAACGTCAGACCCGTCGTCGAGCTGGCCGACATAGCTTTCCATCGCCCAGGCGCCGGTGCCGTTGGGCTTCAGAACATAGCGACCGGGCTTGCCGCGGATGTGGTCTATTCCGGCAGCAAAACTGGTGAAGGCATAAAGCGGCGCGGTGGCGATGCCGGCATCGTGCAACACTGACCGGCCGAAGTCGCGGTCTGCTTCCAGCCGGTCGCCAAAGGCACCGCCGCCGATGACATTGTAGCCTTCGGCACGCAATTCATCCTGCACGACACCCCGGTCTGCGCCTTCGAAGAGAATGATGCCCTCGCCGCCCGCCGCGCGTATCCACGACAATTCGGCGCGCCAGTCCGCACAACGCTCGATCAGTCCGGCGAAGGTCTGCCGGCTTTCCTTCGCGGACACATGGACGCGGACGTCATGCCCCTCGCGTGCAAGGCGAAGATACATGTCGCCCAGGTCACAATAGCCACCGATCCCCAGGAAGCGCATGACGCGGTCTAGATTCCAAACTGTGCCCGGTAGCGGATGAAGCAGCGCTCCCCGCAATCAAGGCGCATGAGCGCACCTTCGGCGATGGCTCGGGCCACCGCCGGATTCCCGGCCACCAGCTCGCGAATCACTTCGCGGTTCCAGGCTTCGGCATGGCGGATATCCAGCATCGCGTGCAGGTCGAAATAGTGCCGGGTGCGGCCATTCACGGCGAGACGGCGCAGGCCTGCGCTCACCTGCTTCGCCCGTGCCGGCGCGGTCAGTTCGATCGCCCCCATCGCCCCGATGGCGTGATAGGCAAAGCGGCGGTTAATGGCGAGGCCGACCACGAGGTTGTTGAGGGCCAGCGGTTCCCACACGGAGTCATCGGCATAGGGCGCGACACCCAGCCCGTCGGCCAGCACCTCCAGCATCGGGCCGTGCATGCCGCGTTCATCACCGCGGCCCATCTCGTCCCAATAGTTGCGGGCCATTTCCAGCTTGGCACGGACCGGCAGGCGCAGCTGAGTCAGCGCGACGAGATCCTCGAATCCCGCCTCGCCCGACACTTCCTGGGCGATGAACCAGCGCATCTGGTCCTGTGTCGCCTTCTGCGCGAGATGCCTGAAGAGCGCATCGTTCTGGCCGGGGCCGGTTTCGCGCAAGTCCTCAAACCAGGCGACAAAGCCATCGGGATCGGCCGGCGCCCCGGCCGCGCGCGGAGACTGGCGTTTGCGCTCTTCCTCGAGCCACAGGCCCTCGGTGACAAGCATCTCCGCATCGTCCTCGATCTGGCGCAACCAGGCCGGGTCCGGCAGGCCAGGCTTCAGCCGGCGTGCATTGAAATCACGCAGCGCGTGGTGGCGGGCAGCCAGATCGTGCTGGCGCACCTGCGCCGGCGAGAAGGAACGCAGCATCGGCTCGATGTCGGTAAAGGCCATGATTCCCTCTTAAACAAAACAGGCGCGCGGGCCGGCGACCAGGCCAACTGCGCCAATGCGGTCGGCCCCGGCATAGGCCGGCTGGTCCAGCTCTTCGCCAAACACGTCTGGGTCGATTTCGCGATAGTCCAGGATTCGCCAGGGCGTGCGGTCAAGCGCGGCTTCCGCGGCGGCGAGGAACGCGTCGATCCCATCGACAATCACCGAACCCGTGTAGAGGACGAGCCGTCCGCGCGGCGACAGCCGCCGCACGCCCTCGCGCAGGATCCGCAGCGACAGATCGGCGCCCAACGGGCCGCCGCCATGGCGATACTGGCGCGCCGCCGCATCGACCAGATAGGGTGGGTTCGCCGCCACCAGGTCAAACTGGCCGGCGAGGTTGTCCAGGACGTCGCTGTGGACTGGAAGCACATTGTTGATGCGGTTGAGCATGACGTTGAGTTGCGCGATGCGCAGGCAAACGTCGTTGATATCAGCGGCGAAGACCTTCGAATCCGGAAAGCGCCGGCCCAGTATCAGCGCCGCGGCCCCGGAACCCGCGCCAATATCGGCAATGCGCCGCGGCGTCGACAGGGTGCCCGCCACCGCGTCGACCAGGCTCAGGAATCGGTATGTGTCGGGCCCCAGGAACACGGCATCACCCGCAGCCGTCGGGTAGCCGGAATGCAGGAGCAGCAGATCGCCGGCTGTAGAAAAACGCACCGTGCTGACCAGACTGTCAGCCTGTCGCTGCAAATGGCCGGCTTCTTCCAGCCGGTCGATAATCGCCGAAGCGATGTCGCCCTCATGAAAGGGCCGGTTCCAGCCGAAGACGTCACGGAGGCTGGTGGCCGAGACGGGAGGACGTGCCAGGACGCGGCGATGCGTTTCCGGCGTGACGGTGGTGAAGGCGTAGTTCGCAGCGGGCAGGCGATGCCCAATGTCGAGAAGGGCGTGATCGGCCCGGGTCAGCGGCCTGAGGACAGCGGCAGCCTCATCGCGCGCGAATGCGAACATGCGGTCAGTCCCCGGACGACACGCGCCGACGACGCGCCGGCGCGTCTTCCAACAACGCCGTGAAGGCCCGCGGGGTTCCGCGTGCTGACCTTGCCGGCTAGCGGCAGCACAGGTTTGGGATCAGCAGCATCAGGACGGACCCTCGCAGCGTGTCTGTCCTCTGCCGATCGCGCTGCAATCCGGGTGCCAGCTCATCGGTCGGGATCGCGGGCGTCGCGCGCAGCACCACCGCTTCCTTTGCAGGTTCAACGGGTAGCGCCTCGGCCACCAAGGGCTTGAACACCCTTTTGTCGAGCACGACGGGTTGAACGATGATCGACTCGGCGACAATCCTGTCACCCTCGGCCCGCGACGGCAGCACAACGGCGGTCGCGGCAATCACACCACAAAGAAGCGGAAGGAGAAGGCGCATGTTGTCCTCCACAGGCTGGTCACAGATAAAACACCGGCCCGTGGCGAAGGTTCCTTCCCCGTACAGATTTTGTCCGGGTTACGCCACAGCGCGCTCTGGTGCCGTGTCCTGTCCCGCCAGATCATCAAGAATCGGGCAATCCGGGCGATCACCGCCGTGGCAACGATGGGCGAGCTCGGACAGGGTCCGGCGCATCGACGTCAGTTCGACCAGCTTGGCGTCGATCACGGCAATCCTGTTTTGCACGATGCCCTTCACCTCGCCGGCGGCGCGGCCGGTATCCCGGTAGAGCGACAGAAGTTCGCCGACCTGGGCGACGGAGAAGCCGAGACTACGGGCGCGCTTGATGAAGCGCAGAATCTGTACGTCCTTGTCATCATACTGGCGGTAGCCGCCCTGCGAGCGGCCCGCCGTCGGGATCAGGTTGATGCTTTCGTAGTAGCGAATCGACTTCGCGGTGACGCCGGTCTTTTCGGCAACCTGTCCGATATTCATGACGCACTCCTTGCGCTTGTATATGCGCGCCAGCGGCGCAGCAGCAACGAGCTGCTGACGACGCCGACGCTGGAAAAGGCCATCGCAGCGCCCGACACCACCGGCGTGAGAAAGCCGAAGGCCGCGAGCGGAATGCCGATGACGTTGAAGATAAAGGCCCAGAACAGGTTCTGGCGGATCTTGGCATAAGTGGCACGGGCCACATCGAGCGCCGCCGGGATCAGGATGGGGTCGCCACGCATCAGCGTGATGCCGGCTGTGTGCATGGCGACATCGGTGC
>CAXNFA010000272.1:0-3698 GCA_964201105.1 Alphaproteobacteria bacterium
CACCCATCGGAAGAACGGCGCGGCCAATGCCAAAGGGGGCTGCCATCGAGAAGGCGCAAGCCACGGCAGAGCCTTCGCGGTCCACCGCGACCACGCCCGTCGATCCATCCGTGATGGCCCGTGCCCAGGGACCGAGATCGAGGACTGCCGAAGGAGCGACGCGCTGTGCCGGACTGTAGGTGGCAAGCAGGTTCTGTGCCCGGAACGCGGAGAAGCTGGCGCCCGCCGCCACATCGGTAAAGGCCCGCGCTGAGGCTTCAGCCAGCAGATGACCTCGTTCCTCGGCTGGCGCGGCGCGATAGCGGTCCCTCTCGGTCAGCATCGCCCAGGTCGCAGCCGCGACGGTGCCGCCGGGCGGTTGAGCCGCATTTGTGTACAGCGCGAGGCTGGCGAAATTAATCGTCTCGACCCGCTTCCATTGCGGCAGATAACTACGCAGGTCTTCTTCGGTGATGCGCCCGCCAAATGGCGCCGTGCCGTCAATAAAAGCTGTCGCGGTCTGGCCGAAGTAAAAGTCGCCGGCGCCACGCAGGCGTATCTGGCTCAGGGTTGTCGCCAGTTCCGGCTGCTCGAGCTTCGCGCCTTCCGCGATCACCGAACCGCTGCCCGCCAGTCGTGACAGGGCGGCATTGGGCACGCGGGCGACATATTCGCCGGTGCGCCGCACCAGCGAACGCGAGGCCAGATGCCCCAGCCGGGCAAGCGACTCGGCCGGCAGCACGACCTGCGCCCAGCGCAGGCGCCCGAAGCGTGAATGGATGGCGGCAACGCCGCGCACCGCGCCGGGAATGGCGATCTCGCCGCCGCCTGCCGGCGTGTGGGGCAGGAATTCGATGCTTTCGGCCGTCCGGGTCAGTCCGTCGAAATAGACACAGGTGCCGCCACCGCCCAGCCCCGCAGCGACCGGGTATGTGGCAGTCAAAGCAAAAAAGGTCGCCGTCAGCGCGTCCGCGGCAGTACCGCCCTGCTCCAGCACCGTTTGTCCGGCAAGGGCTGCGCGCGGTTCGTCAGCAACCACACCGCCCAGGAATATCCGGCGGTTTTGCTCCTCACGCGCGCCATCGGGCGCACAGGCCACGACCACAAGCGCGAGACCAAGGATTCCGGCGCATTGACGCCACCGGGTCGCCCACCTACGTTGAAGGAGGAAATTCAAATGTCCTTACTCCGCCGTCTCACGTCTGCCGCCCTGGCGGCTACGCTGCTTGTCTCGTCGGGCGCAGGTTCGTCCCAGGCTCAGGGCCGTGGCGAGAGCCTGAATCTGATCAGCGATGCGGAAATCCAGCATACGATCCGGACATTTGCGGAACCGATCTTTACGGCCGCAGGTCTTAGCACGGAATCCGTGCAGGTCCATATTGTGAATAACCGCTCGCTGAACGCCTTTGTGGCGGGCGGCCAGCGCATTTTCATCTTCACGGGCCTTTTGACAGAGGCCGACACTCCTGAACAGATCATGGGAGTGATTGCCCATGAAACCGGTCATATCGCAGGCGGTCACCTGGTGCGCAGCCAGGAAGCCGTCCGGGCCGCGACCGTGCAGAGCGTGATCGGCATGCTGATTGGTGCCGCTGCCATTGCCAGCGGCGGCGGGGCCGGAAATGCCGGGGTGGGCGTCCTGGCGGGTGGCGCCCAGCTGGGCCAACAGAGCTTGCTTCAATACTCGCGCACGCAGGAAGCGGTGGCTGATCAGGCCGGGCTCAAGTTCCTGACCGAATCTGGCATTTCCGGTCGCGGGCTGCTGGAGGTCATGCGAAAGCTTTCCAATCAGGAAGCGCTGCTGCCGGAGAGCCAGGACCCCTATGTCCGCTCACACCCTCTCACCCGCGAACGCATCCAGTCCCTGCAGACCGAGGTGGAGCGCTCCGCCTTCAAGGACAAGCCTTCGCGACCGGAAGATCTCGTTGCCTTCCAGCGGATGAAGGCCAAGTTGGTCGGCTTCCTGACGCCGGACAAGGTGGCCAAGGATTATCCAGCAAGTGATCTCAGCGTCCCGGGGCGCTACGCCCGCGCCATCGCCTACCACCGCAGCGCGCGGCTCGACCTTGCACTGCAGGAAATCGACGGCCTCATTGCCGAGTCGCCCAACGATCCGTTTTTCCAGGAGTTGAAGGGTCAAGTCCTCTACGAATCCGGCAAATCGGCGGAAGCGGTCGAACCCTACAAGCGCTCCGTCGAGTTGCTGCCGCAGGAGCCACTGCTTCGCCTCGGCCTGGCCCAGGCCCAGATCGCGCTCAATGACGCCGCGCTCAACCGCGAGGCGATCCAGCACCTTGAAATTGCAACGCGAGCGGACCCGGACATGATCGATGGCTGGCGCAACCTGGCCATCGCCTATGGACGCGACCAGAATTTCGGCATGTCGAGCATCGCCAGCGCCGAACGGGCGCTGCGCACCGGTCGGCGCGACGAAGCGCGCGGCCATGCCAGCAGGGCGGAGCGTGAACTTCCCTATGGTTCCCCCGGCTATCTTCGGGCGCAGGATATTCTGAACGCTTCCAGGCCGCAGCCGCGGCGCTGACCTTTCTCCGATTTACCGAGGCACCATGATTCTTCGTCTCATCGGTGGCGCTGTCGCCATCGTCATATTGGTTGGCGCAACCTGGTTCGCCGCGGCGACCTATACCGCCGGGCGGATGCCCACCCCTGCCGCGGTCGAAACCACCGCGATCGAGAAGACCGTGGAGGCGTACCTGTTGCGCCGGCCGGAGGTCATTGTTGAGGCGATGCAGCGTCTGCAGGCGAAACGCCAGGAAGAACAGCAATGGCAGATGGTCGCCATGCTTGGGACGCTGAAAGCCGAGTTGCGGCAGGATCCGCAATCACCTGTCGTCGGAAATCCCAAGGGTGATGTCACGGTGATCGAATTCTTCGATTATCGCTGCCCGTATTGCAAACAGGCCCATCCGATGCTGGCCGAATTGCTGAAGAGCGATCCCAACGTTCGCCTTGTCTACAAGGAACTGCCTGTGCTCGGGCAGGACTCGCTCCACGCCAGCCGCATAAGCCTCGCGGTTTTCCTCGAAGCGCCCGGGAAGTATGAAGCGCTGCACAATGCGCTCTACGAGTTCAAGGGACAGATCACCCCCGACATCGTGCTCGCGCATGTGCGCGAGCTCGGGCTCGATCTCGAGAAGATTCAGTCCCGCGCACAAGGCGCCGACGTCACCGCGCTGATCCAGAAGAATATCGCGCTGGCGCAGAAGCTGGGCATTGAAGGCACGCCCGCTTTCGTCGTCGGCGATTCCGTCATCCCGGGCTATGTCGAGGGCCCGCAACTTCAGCTTGCCATCCAGCAGGCCCGCCGGGCCTGCGAAAGCTGCTGATACTGCCCAAAACTACTTGGTTGCCGCGTAGACAAACCAGTTTGGCTTGCGACGCTCGCCTTCTCGCGTCACCTGGTAGACCTGTCCGCCGTCGCCAAACTCCATGGTCTGGGTCACATTTTCACGGCGAAAGCCCGCATCGACTGCAAGTTGCTCAATATCCATGTCATGTAGCGTTCCCCAGAACGGCTCTGCATTCCCAAAAGTGTCCCAATCACGCATGAACTGGTCATAGGGGCTCATCCCCTCATACTGGGGCTGCTCGACATTGATCATGACGCCGCCAGGCCGCAGCACGCGATGGATCTCGCCAACTATCTTCCGAATGCCTGAACGGGACAGTTCATGCATTGTGGCGGTCGAGACCACGAG
>CAXNFA010000273.1:0-3697 GCA_964201105.1 Alphaproteobacteria bacterium
CCCTTCCAGGTCGCCGAGGCTTGGGAGGTGCACACCGGGCTGATCGAGCGCGCGGCGGAAAACCGGCTGTCGGTCATTGCCGCAACCCGGCCGAACGCAGCCGGCAGCAGCCTGATCATTGCACCAGACCGCGATTTCACCCTGTGGACGCCATGGACGCGCCCGTTCAACGGGGACATCAACAAGCCGAAGGTCACCCGCGCAGGCAACGGGGCCGGAACCACCGTCGCCATGGTCCATCCAGACACCGCTGCCAACCGCGAGGTCACCTTGCGGACCAATGTGGTGGAGAGCCGGCCGTGGAACCTGCTCGATGCGATCGTGAATCCGGTCCCGCCGGCGGGATGACCGCAAGCCGGCACCGATCGCTGCGCTGCGCCTCCGCTCGGCGACCGCATGGCCAATCCCAGTACACGGCGATGCAAACGGCAAATCCGCCACACCCGTCACATGACAGCCACAGGCTGTGGATAAGGTTGTCCTTGAACCGCCGCCGCGATCTCCGGCAACAATGACTTGCCGTTTCAGGCAGAACCCATGGCCGCCAAGAAGAAACAATGACCGACAGGAACCTTGAGACTGACATGCGCTTCTGGCGCAGCGCCCCTGGCGTGCGCCGCGCCTTTGCCGACAGCCTGTTCGGCCAGCTGCATTATCGCATCGTGACGCCGGCGAACCCGCCCCATGTGCCGCTGATCTGCTTCCACCTGTCGCCCAATTCAGGCCGCCTCTACAACATCCTGATGTCGGAAATGGGCAAGGACCGGATCGTGATCGCCCCCGACACGCCGGGCTTCGGTGAATCCGATCCGCCGGTCGAGCCGCCGGAGATTGCGGACTATGCGGCCACCATGGGCGACCTGATGGACCAGCTTGGCATCCGCGAATTCGATGTCATGGGCTATCACACCGGCTCACGCACCTGCGTCGAGATCGCCCAGCAGCGCCCTGATCAGGTGCGCCGCGTCGTCCTCGTCTCCGCGCCAATCTACTCGGAAGAAGACCTCGCCACCCAGCGCAAGACCATGGGCACGCCCGCCGCCGACGAGATCCGGACCGACGGCGCACACCTGCAACGCAAATGGGATGGCCACAAGCGCTGGAGCGACAAGGCCGCACCGACGATTTTCGTGCACCGCGAAGTGGTGGAAGCCCTGCGGGGTGGCGAAACCGCCTGGTGGGGCCATCGTGCCGCCTTTCGCCTGCAGCACGCCGACAACCTGCCCAACGTGAAGCAGCCGGTGATGATCCTGTGTCCCAAGGATGACCTTTGGACGCACACTTTGCGGGCAAAGCAGTATCTGCAGAACGGCATCTTCGTGGAACTGCCGGACTATGCGCACGGCTTCCTCGACGTCCACACCGATGATGTCGCCAAGCGGCTGCGCGGCTTCCTCGACACGCCCTTCACCCAGCATGACGGCACCAAGACGGCAAAGCGTGCCGCACCGCCAGCGCCGAAGAAGGGTCAGAACCCGATCCGCCGCGCCTTCATGGATGGCCCCTATGGCCAGTTGCACTACCGGATCGCGAAGCCGGCGAATCCGTCGAAGACGCCGCTTGTCTGCTTTCACATGAGTCCGAATTCAGGCCGCATCTTCGAAGCCCTTCAGGTCGAGATGGGACGCGACCGGATCGTCGTCGCGCCCGACACGCCGGGCTTCGGCGAATCCGATGCCCCGCACAGCCCGCCGGAGATCGCGGACTACGCCAGCACCATGGCCGGCGTGATCGAAAAGCTTGGCCTGAAGCAGGTGGACGTCATCGGTTACCACACCGGCTCGATGACGGTCATCGAACTCGCGCTGCAACGTCCCGATCTTGTTCGTCGCATCGTGCAAATCTCCTCCCCGGTCTTCACCGACGAGGAAATCACCCGCCACAAGTCGCTCTACGCACCACAGCCGATCAACGAGGACGGCTCGCACCTGGTCAAGAAGTGGCTGCACATGCAGCCCTTCTATGGGCCCAAGGCCCCGCTCAAGGTGGTGGCCCGCAATTATGCCGAAGGGCTGCGCGGGGGCCCGATCTCGCACTGGGGCCACCGCGCCGCCTTCAACTATGACCTCAAGACCAGGCTGCCGCTGGTGGACAAGCCGATCCTGGTGCTCAACCCGAATGACGACCTCTGGGAGCAGACGCCCCGGGCCAAAAGTTTGATGAAGCAGGGACGCATCCACGACATTCCGGACCACAGCCACGGCTTCCTCGACACGATCACTGCTGACGTGGGCGGCTGGCTGCGCGACTTCCTGGACAAACCCTGAGTACGCGTGAGGGCCGCGCCATGAATGCGATCGATCCCGGTCTCGCGGCCAACAGCTTGAGCCCTTGGCTGACACCGCCCGGCGTGAAGCGCGCCTTTGCCGACGGCCGCTTTGGCCAGATCCACTACCGCATCGCCCGCCCGGCGCGCCCGGAGCGCGTACCGCTGGTCTGCCTGCATATGAGTCCGGGCTCGTCGCGCATGTATGGCGAGATTCTCGCCCGCATGGGCCTCGATCGCTTCGCCGTCGCCCCTGACACCATCGGCTTCGGCGAAAGCGATCCGCCGACCGAGCCAAAAGAGATCGAGGATTTCGCCCAAGGCGTGGCGGAACTGCTCGACACACTGGGCTTCGCCCAGGTCGACCTCCTGGGCATGCACACCGGTTCCAAGATTGCGGTGGAACTGGCGCGACAGCGCCCCCAGCAGGTGCGCCGCGTCGTCATCTATGGCGCCGCCTGCTTTACCGGCGAGGAACTCGCCGCCTTCAAGCAGGAATTCGCCGGCGTGCCGCTGGCCGAGGACGGCAGCCACCTGAAGACGCGCTGGGGCATGTACTGGAAGTATCGCGGCCCCGGCATGGGCGTCGATCTGATCCAGCGCGAACTGGCGGAATCCCTTCGCGCCGGCGAACGCTATAGCTGGGGACACCGCGCCTCGTTCAACTACAACATGAGCGAGCGAATCACCGCCGTGACGCAACCCGTGCTGGTGCTGACGGCAGCGACCGACGATCTCTACACCCAGTCCTTGCGCGCGCCCGCGCTGCTGAAGAATGGCCGGCTGATCGACCTGCCCGCCGATCGCTTCGGCCAGGGCTGCTTCGACACCGAGGCGGAGGAAATCTGCAAGATCCTGCGCGACTTTCTCGATGACGGGACCGTCGATCCGGCAACCGCTGATCCGTCGGGCAACATCCGCAAGCACCCTCCCTCCCCCGCGATCCTGCCGGGCTTCGTGCGCCGGCAGTTTGCCGAGTCGCGCCATGGTCAGCTGCATTTCCGCGTCGTCAAGCCGACGGCGGAGCGCGACGGCGGCACACCACTCGTGTGCTTCCACACCGCCTCCGGCTCAGGCAAGTCCTTCACTAACCTGATGAAGGCGATGGGCAGCGATCGCGCTGTCTTCGCGCCCGACAATCCCGGCCGCGGCGAAAGCGATTCCCCGCTGGCACCGCCGACCATTGCCGACTACGCCGACATCATGGGCGAGTTCATCGTCGGCCAGGGCCTGGAACAGGTCGACCTGCTTGGCTTCCACGCCGGCAGCCTGGTGGCGACCGAACTCGCGCTGAAGATCCCGAAGCTCGTGCGCAAGGTCGTGCTCTATTCGGCACCGCTCTTCACACCGGACGAACTCGAATCCTTCCGCGCCCATTACGGCACGATCAGTTTCGACGAAGACGGCCTGCACAACGTGCGACGCTGGCAG
>CAXNFA010000274.1:0-3695 GCA_964201105.1 Alphaproteobacteria bacterium
CAGCCAGCGCCGAATCCTTGTGCGCCACCTCGTCGGCCCGGGCGCTTTCCACCGTGGCTTTCAGTTCCGCCTGGTCGGGGCCGAGATACTCGGCCTGTTTCGCGTAATGCTCGACGATGGCCTCTTCAACCGCGACCGTGCAGGCCATCGCGGCGCGCGGACCCATCAGCGCCGTGCCGGCGCCCAGGGCAAAGCCCGCGACATGCCACAGCGGCGACAGCACGGTCGGCCGCACCCGGCGTTCCGTCATCAGCCGGTTGAAGGCTTCCAGGTGCTTCTGTTCCTGCTCAGCCATGTGGCGGATATCGGGCCCATGTGCGCCACGGCCCAGCACCGCAAGCTGGCCCTCATAGATGCGCTTCGCGCCATATTCGCCGGCCTGGTCGACACGGATGATTCGCCCGATCATCTGTTCGGGCGACGGATCGCCCGGCAGGCGGCGGGAACCGGTGCGGTCGTTCATGCGGTCGCTCCCTTGGTCTTGCCGATATTTGTGGCGAACCACAGGGAAATCAATGCCAGCGCCGTGCCGAAGATCGCGTTGAACCCGGCCAGCGAGATGCCGGCCAGCGTCCATTGCGGCACGTCGCAGCGGGTGATCGGCGTGGACAGCAGCCGGGCACGCAGCGCCTCGATCGATTCGGCGCCGCCGCTGAATCCGCCGCCGCAGGCCGCCACGCCCGTCCACCAGGTCTGCTCGACGCCGACGTGGAAGACGGCAAGCCCGGCATCGAACGCGAAGAGCAGGAAGGCGAGGCCGAGCAGCGCCTGCTGCGTGCGCCGGGCCGACGGATCATCGCCGACCGACACGATCAGCGCACCCAGCCCGACCAGCACGGCCAGCGGATAGCGCTGCCAGTGGCACAGGATGCAGGGCAGCAGGCCGCCGACATGCTGAAACAGCAGCGCGCCGCCGAGCAGCCCAAGGCTCCCCAGCGCCACGACCAGTCCGGCAACACGGGGGCTCTGCAGCGGCATGGCGGCGGCTCTAGATGTAGCGGATGGCGAGGATGCCGCCGACCAGGCCGACGACGAAAATCGTCGTCACCCAGGTCAGGTGCTTCTCGACGAAGATGCGGATCGGCTCGCCCTTCCAGCGCAGCAGGCCGGCCACCGCGAAAAAGCGGATGCCGCGCGTGACGACCGAAGCGGCGAGAAAGATGGGCAGGCTGAAATGCGCCGCGCCGCTCGCAATGGTGACCAGCTTGTAGGGAATCGGCGTCAGCCCCTTGATGAGGATGACCCACAGGCCCCATTCCGCATACCAGGCATCGAAGGTGTCGAGTTCCAGGCTGTAGATGCTGGCGATGAAGCTGCCCAGCGTCTCGATCAGGAAGAAGCCGATGGCATAGCCGGCCAGGCCGCCCAGCACCGAGGCGACGGTGCAGACGAAGGCAAAGCGCCAGGCCCGCGCCCGGTTCGCCAGGCACATCGGGATCAGCAGCGCATCGGGCGGAATCGGAAAGATCGAGCTTTCCAGGAAGGAAACCAGGGCGAGCGTGCGGGTGGCATGCGGCGTATCAGCCTGCCGCATGACCCAGAAATAGAGGCGTCTCAGCACGCGGCGGATGTAGCAGGTTGCGCCCCCGCGCGATAGGCCCCGCGCCGTCGCATGGCCGGGCCGGCGATCACGCCTTCGCGGACCGGGGAACGCCATCCGGCATTGACCCTGTGAGAGGCTTTCGCCACACTGCGCGCCTTCGCGGGCGTGGCGGAATTGGCAGACGCGCCGGACTCAAAATCCGGTTCTGGCGACAGAGTGTCGGTTCGACCCCGACCGCCCGCACCAATCCCCGCCTGTCGACCAGTCTCGAAGCCTCCGTCAGGCTTCCTTCGTCTTCGGCCGCTCCATCACCAGCAGCGTCGAGGTCGCGGAGACGTAGAGCGTGCCGGCGGCGTCCACCAGCTTGCCCTCGGCGAAGGCGACGCGGCGGCCGATGGTCAGCACGGTGGCTTCGGCGCGCACCGGCCCGGTCTTCGCCGTCATTGCCTTGTGATAGGCGAGCTTCAATTCCAGCGTGGTGTAGGCCTGCTCGGCCGACAGCTTTGAGTGCACCGCGCAGCCGCAGGCCGAATCGAGCAGCGTTGCGGCATAGCCGCCATGGATGGTGCCCAGCGGGTTGAAGGCATGCGGCCCGGGCGTGCCCGCGAAGACTGCGCGCCCCTCCAACACCTCAACCAGCGCAAATTGCAGCGTCTCGCAGATCGGCGGCTGCCAGCCCTTGGCGATCATCAGCTGCAACTGCTGCAGGCCGGTCAGGTGGGCGGCGGCCTCTTCAAAGACATTCATCGCTTCCCCCGGTGGCGCTACTCCGCCTTCGCGCGGCAGGCCGCGTCCAGGACATCCAGATCGGCCGCGATGGCCTTGCCGGCTTTCTTCTCCATGCTGCGGTATCTCGACACCAGTTCGTCGCCAAATTCCGTCAGGTTGGCGGCGCCGCCGCCCTTGCCGCCCAGCTTGGTCTGCACCACCGGCTGGCCGAAGGTGGAGTTCAGCGAATCGATCAGCAGCCAGGCCCGGCGATAGGACATGTCCATCGCCCGGCCGGCGGCGGAAATTGAGCCAGTTTCCCGTACCAGTTCGAGCAGGCGAATCTTGCCCGGCCCGATTCGCGATTCGGGGCCGAAATCCAGGCGAAGCATCAGGCGCGCGGTCATGTCCGTTTTCTATCATGGGACGGGGCAGGGGCGGCACCCGGACTGACGGCAGGGGCCAGGCATGACGCCACGGCAATTCGGCGTGTTAGTCTCCCCCGTCCCAACAACCACAGACCGCAGCCCGTGTTTCTGGACCCGCGCACGCTCCTCCTCGCCTATTCGGCTATTTCCGCCCTGCTCAGCTTTGCGCTGATCGCGGCGGGATTGAGCCAGCAGCGCTTCCGCGGCCCGGCCTGGTGGGGCATCGGCTCCCTGACCAACGCGGTCGGCACCTTTCTTCTCGCTTTGCGCGACACGGTGCCGGACGGCATCTCGGTCCTGCTGGCCAACAGCTTCATCTTTGGCGCCGTTAGCGCCATGGCTTATGGGACCGCGCTCTATGCCGGCCGTCGCTTCGCCTGGGAGCTGCATGCCGCGCTGGTCGGCATCTGCATGCTGGGGCTGGGCTATTTCCTGTATGTCCAGCCCAGCCTGGCCGTTCGGATCGTCATCGCGTCCTTCGGCCTGGCGCTGCAGGTTGGCCATGTCATGTGGCTGTGCCGCCACGCCTGGCGGCTGTCCGGCCACTGGTCGCATCTCGCTACCGTCGTCGTGATGGTGCTGGGCATCCTGATCCTGGTGGCGCGGGGCATCATCGCACTGTTCGGCGGCAGCGTGGATTCGCTGCTGGCGCCGGGCCTGCTCACGGCCGGCAGCTTCTATGCGCTGATGGTCTTCTACATCGCGTCCGCCATCGGCTTCCTCAGCATGGTGGCGTCGCGCCTCGGCGTCGAACTCGGCGCCAGCCTGCGCCAGCGCGAGCAGGAAGCCCTGTCCGACGCGTTGACCGACACGCTCAACCGGCGCGGCGGCCAGATCGAGGGCGACCGCCTGTTCGCCTGGTCGATCCGGCATGATCGCAAGCTGGCTGCGCTGCTGATCGACCTTGATCATTTCAAGGATGTGAACGACACCTTCGGCCATGCGGTGGGCGATGCCGCGCTTGTTCTTCTTGCGCAATGCCTGAAGGCGCATCTGCGCCCCGAAGACCGCCTTGC
>CAXNFA010000275.1:0-3679 GCA_964201105.1 Alphaproteobacteria bacterium
GTGCGCACGCGCAACAGCGGCGCGGCCAACAAGCTCAATGCCTGGATGTATATTCAAAACGGGCGCGCCTACGCCCGCGGAGACCATCGCGCCTGGGACGGCGAGGGCTTTGCGGCCGAGGCAGGCGTCATGCTGAAGCGCTTCCAGGAAGAGTTGGGAGCATGACACGCCGCCCTGTCCTGACAGCCGTGATGGCGGGGTTGCTGGCTCTGGCCGGTGCCGGCTGCGCGCGGCAGCCAACGGTGGGCGGTGATCTCGCGCTCCTGTTCATTCCCACGCCGATCCGGTTGATCGGCTGCGTCCTGGGCGGCTGCGAGCGCACGCCCGTCGAGGGGGAATACAAGGGCGAGATGTCGCCATAGGGTCCGTAACCGGGTTGTCACACCCAGCGTATATGGACCGAAAGGTCTTGCGTTTCGCGGGGTGTTCGGCGAAACAACGCGGCCAGACTTCCCTCCCCTTGCCACTCCCATGTCGAAGGATGCTGCCATGACCACCCTGTTCCGGGAACGCCTGCACGGTTCGCTCGAGCAGTCGATGGACATCGACAACCTCCTGTATGACGGCAAGACCGACTTCCAGGAAATCAAGATCTTCGAGAACAAGCGGCTTGGTCGCGTTCTCGTGCTCGACGGCATCGTGCAAACGACGGAAGCCGACGAGTTCGTCTATCACGAGATGCTCGTCCACGTGCCGCTGTTCGCCCATGGAAACCCGAAGAAGGTGCTGATCATCGGCGGCGGCGACGGCGGTGTGCTGCGCGAGGCGCTGCGGCATCCGATCGACCAATGCGTGATGGTCGAAATCGACCCCGGCGTGACCGAGCTTTGCAAGAAATACATCCCGTCGATCTGTGGCGATGCCTTCAACGACAAGCGTGCGCGCGTGCTGTTCGAAGACGGCATCAAGTTCGTCGCCGAGACAGATGAGAAGTTCGACCTCATCGTCGTCGACTCGACCGATCCCGTCGGCCCGGGCGAGGTGCTGTTTCGCCGACCCTTCTACGAGTCCTGCGCGCGCATCCTCAGCGACCGCGGTACCATTGTGATCCAGAACGGCGTGCCGCTCCTGCAGCCGCACGAGATCACGGGTACGCATCACAACTTCCGCGACCTGTTCGAGTTCCATGGCTTTTATCTCGCCGGCGTGCCGACCTATTACGCGGGTCCCATGGCGCTGGGCTGGGGTGGCAAAGGCCTCGACCTCGGCAGGCATGATCCGAAAGCGATCGAGGCCGGCATCAAGAAGCTCAATCTGAAGACGCGGTACTACAATGCCGCGATCCACCAGGCCTGCTTCGCGCTGCCCGAGTTCGTGCGCGACCTCATCAAATAATATTCTGACGGTTCAAGGGCTTGCCTGACCCTTGTTTGGGGTCGGGCAGCACTTACCTATTCTCCACGGCCCGCCTTTGGGTCGGGCTCGGGTGCCTGATGGGGCCCAGCGGTAACTCGCTCGATCGAGGGGTCGCCGGATGTCGCGGATGTCTTTGTTCAATAGTCCCCTCCTGCTCGGCTTCGAGCAGATGGAACGCACCTTGGATCGGCTCTCCAAGGCCGGCGGCGATGGCTATCCTCCCTACAACATCGAGCAGACGAGCGCGGACGGGCTGCGCATATCGCTCGCCGTGGCAGGCTTCGGCGATGATGACCTGTCGGTGACGGTGGAAGACAGCCAGCTCGTCATTCGGGGTCGGCAGCGAGACGATTCGACAGACCGGCTCTTCCTTCATCGTGGCATCGCGGCGCGGCAGTTTCAGAAGTCGTTTGTCCTGGCCGACGGCATCGAGGTGGTGGCCGCCCATCTCGACAATGGCCTGCTGCATGTCGATCTCGCGAGGCCGCGTGCGGACACACTCGTGCGTACCATTCCGATCAAGCCGGCCCGCGCGGCGGCGCCGCTCAAGCGCAAGTCCGACGACGCGTCCTGACCCGCGATCATTCCGTTTCAGTGAGGTAGTAAAATGACTCCCGACAACACCCAGATGGCCCAGTTCCTGAAGAGCATGTCGCCCGAAGCCTTTGCCACGCTCGGCGCGCCGTCCCTCACGTATGTGAAGGCGGTCGATGTTGATGGCCACACCGCCTATGCCATGCACTCGGCCGACGGTCGGGAGATCGCCGTGTTCGACAAGCGGGAAACCGCCATGGTTGCCGCGCGCCAGCACGAACTCGAGCCGGTCAGCGTTCACTGACGAACTATCGCGGTGGCGCTGCCAGTGCAATTTCCGAGAAAAAGGGCGGCTTATCAGGCCGCCCTTTTTGCTGTCACAAGGTGATTGCTTAGCGCCGATAGGTGGCAAGGAAGGCCAGTGCCATCACGGCAAGCGTGCCAAGCAACGCGAGCCCCAGCATCCAGGAGTCCGGCCCCCGCCGGCGCCGTTCGGATGGCGTCGCGCTTTCATTTCCACGAAACAGGCTGCGAGCACGATCAAGAGCCTGGTTGGCCGCTGCAGTTGCCGCTGCCGTCACGGCGGCGGTCGTGCCTGTGGCGGTGGGGGGAGATATGGCTGCGTTGGGTGGCGCCGTCGGCGCGGCAGCTCGTTCGCGCAACAGCGCTTGCAGGCGCCCGCCGGGCTCCTGTGCACCATCACCAGCAGTCGGTGCAGAGGATGTTGCCTCCGCCATCAGCGCATTCTGTGGTGCGGGCGGCGTTGCAGTGGCGGTGACGGAGGAGCCTGGGGCAGGCAGCTGGCCGGTGATGACAGGGGCCGGCAAGGGCGCGGTCTGCACAGGCGGAACCGGGCTCGCTGGTGCACTGGGCGTCGTTGTGGTGGTAGCCGCAACCAGCGGCGTTGCGCTGGCCCGTACCTCGACTTTTCGCTCGGCGGTTACAATGGTTTGTAGCTTGCCGTCGATCTCGCGCTGCAGTTCGAAGCGACCGGTGTAGGTGCCGGGGGGCCAGGGCCGGCGCGGTGTTTGCTGCTTGCCCCAGAAGGCCATGCGCCGTGCCAGGTTGCGATCGACGGTGCCGTTGTCCTCGGGCAGCACCTGGCCGTTGGGCATGGTGATGCGGGCGGTTTCGCGGTCGCCGGAGCGGGCGTTGATGTATTCGATCCAGAAGAACAGGATCTCATCGTCGGCGCCAAACTCGGGCTCGCGGAACTTGCCCATCATGGTGCCGATGGCATTCGGCCGCTCGGCGCTGAATCCACCGTTGATCACCGACGCCGGCGCATAGCGCAGCTGAGCCATCGCGGCGGGTGTGAACAGGGGCGTGCGCGACTGGCCGCACTGATAGGGCACGGTCTTGCCGACAAAGGGGTCGACAGAAATGCGCCGGAACGTCACCTCGAGATGGACGTGCGGAAATTCTGTGTTGCCCGATAGCCCCACCAGGCCAAGCTGGTCGCCGGCCTTCACCGTGTCGCCGGTTTTGACCCCAACGCTACCCTTGCGCAGGTGGCAATACTGCGTCTCCCAGCCGCCGCCATGCACGACTCGGACACCGTTGCCGCATTCGCGTCCGCGCGGCACCGGCGCATCACGCATCGAGATGTCATCCATCCCGTCGCGCGCGCCGGCCACGACGCCGGCGGCTGAAGCCACCACCGGCACGCCGCGTGCCATTGCTGTCAGGTCGGCAACGCGGAAGTCGGTGCCGAGATGGGCACCATAGGTCGCGGAGCCGCAGGTGTAGTCGATGTCGCGCGCACCCGGATCGTGATCGAAATAGCTTT
>CAXNFA010000276.1:0-3669 GCA_964201105.1 Alphaproteobacteria bacterium
CGGCGATTCCATCGCCACCAACATGTTCCTGCTCGGCTATGCCTGGCAGCGCGGCACCATTCCGGTCAGCCTGCACGCGCTGATCGCCGCCATCCGCATCAACGCGGTCGCGGTGGAGGCCAACATCCGCACATTGCAGCTGGGCCGCCTGGCCGCCGCGCGCCCCGACCTGATCGCCGAAGCCACCGCACGACGCGAACCCACACGCGTGCGAAACGAAGACCTGACACTCGATGCGCTGGTCGAACGGCGGGCGCAGCTTCTCACCGACTACCAGAACGCAGGCTATGCCGCGCGCTATCGCCGGTTGGTGGCGCGCGTGCAGGAGGCAGAGCAGCGGTTGGGAATGGGCAGCGAGCGGCTGTCCCGCGCCGTGGCGCTCAACGCGCACAAGCTGATGGCCTACAAGGATGAATATGAAGTGGCCCGGCTCTACACGAGCGGCGACTTCCTCGCGCGGCTGCGCCAGCAGTTCAGCGGCGACGTCACGCTGCAATTCCATCTTGCGCCGCCGCTGATCACCCGGCCCGATCCTGTCACCGGCAAGGTGGCGAAGCGGACCTTTGGCCCCTGGATGATGCCCGTGTTCCGCCTTCTCGCCCGCCTGCGCGGCCTGCGGGGCACCCCGCTCGATCCCTTCGGCTATCTCGCCGACCGGCGGCGCGAGCGTGGCTTGCGCGACGACTATGAGGCGCTGATGCAGCATGTCAGCGACAATCTGTCGGCCGCCAACTTCGACACCGCCATCGCGCTCGCCGTGCTGCCCGACGACATCCGCGGCTTCGGCCACGTCAAGGACGCCAGTGTTGCGGCGGTGGAAAAACGCGCGCAAGACTTGCGGCGCGCCTTCGACCATCCGGCACCTGTCGCAAAGGCGGCCGAATAACCTTTCTTTTCATGGGGATCTGCGTGGCCACACAACAATCTGTCGTCATCCTGGGCGTCGGCCCGGGACTGGGCGCCGCCGCCGCCCGGCGCTTTGCCGCCGCCGGCTATGCCGTCGCCATCGCCGCCCGCACGGCGGAGAAGCTTGATCCCATAGTCGCGGCGATCTCCAAGGGTGGCGGCAAGGCCATCGCCATCACCGCCGACGCAACGAATGAGGCCGACGTCACCGAGCTGGTGGCGCGCACGGAGCGCGACCTTGGCCCGCTGGGCGTGGCCATCTACAACGCGAGTGGCCGGGTGGTGAAAAGCGTGCTCGACTTGACCGGTGCAGAGGTGGAGGAAGCCTGGCGGCGATCCTGCCTGGGCGGCTTCTTCCTCGGCCGCGAAGCCGCGAAGCGCATGGTGACGCGGGAATCCGGCACCATCCTGTTCACCGGCGCGACATCCGCCATGCGCGGCAGCGCGAATTTCGCCGCCTTCGCCATCGGCAAGTTCGGTTTGCGCGCGCTGTCGCAAAGCATGGCGCGCGAGCTGGGGCCGAAGGGCATCCATGTCGCCCATGTCAACATTGATGGCCCGATCAACACCGGCGCGCAGGCCGCCCGGCTGGCCGCGGAGCGAGCACCCGATGGGCTGCTGGAACCGGAAGCCATTGCGGAAAGCTACTACCAGCTCCACATGCAGCATCGCAGTGCGTGGACGCAGGAACTCGACGTCCGCCCGTGGGTGGAGAAATTCTGATGGAGATCAAGGAACTCGGGCACGTCGTACTTTATGTGCGCAACCTCGACGCCTCGCGCCGCTTCTATCGCGACATCCTGGGCTGGAAAGAGATCGGCAGCTTCGGCCAGGTTGGCGCAGCCTTCTCGGCCGGGCGCACGCATCACGAATTGCTGCTGCTGGAAGTGGGCGCGCAGGCACAGCCAATCCCCGAAGGCCGCCGCGTCGGCATGTATCACTTCGGATTGAAGATCGGCACCACCGACGACGAATTGCGCGCCGCGGTGCAGGAGTTGCAGGACAAGGGCGTGCCGATCATGGGCGCGTCGGACCACACGGTGACGCATAGCCTCTATATCGAAGACCCCGACGGCAACGAGATCGAGCTCTATATCGATGTGCAGCCGGAAATCTGGCGCGAGAATCCGATGGCGGTGATGGCCCCGGTGAAGCGGCTCAATCTATAGAACGAATTCCCTCTTCCCAATGCGAGAGAGGGAGGGCTCATCATCCCTGCATGCCGAGCGCGGCCATGTAGATGTCGAGCAGCGCTTCCTGTTCCTGGAAATCGGCCTTGTCCATCTTGCGCAGGCGAATCACCTGGCGAACGATCTTGGCGTCGAAGCCTGAAGACTTCAGCTCGGCATAGACTTCCTTCACATCGGCCGACAGCGCGGCCTTTTCCTCTTCGAGCCGTTCGATCCGCTCGACGAAGGAGCGCAGCTGGTCGGCTGCAATGCCGTTGTCGCCCTTGGCCATCCTGTTCGTCTCCACGCAAGGGACGAGCGCACACCATGGTGCTCAAGCCCGATTGTTTTCAGGGCGCGCACCTTAGGCGATGGAAGGGTGACTCAGGAAGCGCCTTTCGCCTTTTCGGCCGCCTGGTGCTTTTCAAAGGCGGCGACCTGTTCGGGCGTGGCTTCCTTCTGGTGCTGGGCCTTCCAGGTCTCGTAGGGCATGCCGTAGACGATCTCGCGCGCGTCGTCATAGGACAGCGTCAGGCCCTTGTCCTCGGCTGCGGCGCGATACCACTTCGACAGGCAGTTGCGGCAGAAATCCGCGGTCTTCATCAGGTCGATATTCTGCACTTCGGGATGGTCGCGCAGATGCTGGACCAGGCGGCGAAAGGCCGCGGCCTCAAGTTCCGTGCGGGTGCGATCGTCGAATTCGGTCATGGCAACACCTCGTTGGAAGTCCGTCAGGATATGGGCGACGGGCCGCTACGAACAAGCGGGCGGCGCAGGTGATAGAGCGCGGGGTTGGCCAGGATGGGCGCCAGCGCCTTGTGCAGGCGCCCGGCCCATTCGGCGGCGCCTGTGTCCGTCGCGATCAGATCCTGGCGGATTTCCAGCATGACATGCGGCCGGCCCGGCCCCAGGCCATAGGCTTCGAGCGCATAGCCAGCAGGCGAGGTCGCGGTATAGGGCTCGTTGTCGCCCACCACGATGCCGGCATCCTGTCCCAGCGCGGCGATCAGCGGACCGGCGATGCGGTCGTCGCCGTCCCACAGCACGCCGACATGCCAGGGCCGGTCGAAGCCGCGCATGCGCGGCGTGAAACTGTGCACCGAGACCAGCGCGACGACGCCGTGGCTCGCCTCGTTCTGCGCGATCAGCCGTTCGATGGCGCGGTGATAGGGCCAGAAGCTGACACGCGCGCGCAACAGCCTTTCCGCCTCGTCGACGTCGCCATTGGCCGGCACGGCCGTGCCATCGCTGGTGGCGACAATGGACCCATCGCTGCCTGGCGGCCGGTTGGGGTCGATGAAGAGGCGCGAATAGTTGGCAAGCACCGCAGGGGCATCGAAAAGGCATGCGAGATGCCGCGTCACATCCGCCGCGCCGATGTCCCAGGCGATGTGGCGGTCATACTCCGCTGCCGCCACCCCCAGGTCGCCCCAGGCGCGCGGCACGGCGCGCCCGGCATGATCGCAGGTGAGGATGATGCGGGAATCGCGATCGGTGTTGATCGTGGTGAAGGGTGGTGGATCGTCGGGGAGAATCATGCGCACGGCCATGGTTATATCCGGCGCAGGCCTCGCCCGTCACCCATGCGCGCGGC
>CAXNFA010000277.1:0-3667 GCA_964201105.1 Alphaproteobacteria bacterium
GCACGCGCAACCAGGTCCGGCTTCTGCGGCAGGACATCGGCCGCCATCTTGGTGACCGTCGCGCGGGAGAAATCACGCGGGACGGATTTCATATCGCGATCGTCGGCGCGCCAAATGCCGGCAAGTCGAGCCTGCTCAATTGTCTCGCCAGGCGCGACGCCGCCATTGTGCACGAGACGGCTGGTACGACGCGGGATGTCGTTGAAGTGCGCCTCGACCTTGCCGGTTACCCGGTGATCCTGGCTGACACCGCGGGTCTGCGGCAGACCGACGATGCCATAGAGGGCGAAGGCGTGCGCCGCGCCCGTCTGCGGGCCGGGCAGGCCGATCTGGTCATCGGCGTGTTCGATGCTGCCTTGGGAGAAGACCCCGAGACTCGGGCGGTGCTCGACGCCGCCGCGGCGCGTTACATCGTTCGGAACAAGTGCGACCTGTTGCCGGTCTGGCCGCGTGCCCGGGCGGGCGAGGTGGTGGTGTCCGCACGGACCGGGCAGGGCGTCGTCCGTTTTGAAGAGTCGCTCGGACTTCTGGTTGCGGATCGGCTGTCGGCAGGGCTGACGTCGCCGGCGCTGACCCAAGCCCGCCACCGCCAGGCGCTGATCGAAACCGTGGCCGCGCTCGATCGCGCATTGGCCGGGGCTGAGGCGGAACTCGTCGCCGAAGATCTACGCATGGCGGTGCGCTCTCTCGGCCGCATCACGGGTCGTGTCGATGTTGAGGATTTGCTGGACGTTATCTTCCGCGACTTCTGCATTGGAAAATAGGGCAGGGGTGATGACCCGTGTTTCACGTGAAACATGCCCGCATCAGCTGGACTTGTCCACAGGCCGGGAATAGATTGGATAGATACATGAAGGCCGGTTTCGACGTCATCGTCATCGGGGGTGGGCACGCCGGCTGCGAGGCTGCGGCGGCCTCTGCGCGCCTCGGCGCCGGGACGCTTTTGCTCACGACACGGACCGACACGATCGGGACGATGTCCTGCAACCCTGCCATCGGTGGCCTGGGCAAGGGTCATCTTGTGCGGGAGATCGATGCCTTTGATGGCGTGATGGGCCGGGTGGCCGACGCGGCTGGGATCCAGTTCCGACTGCTGAACCGACGCAAGGGCCCCGCCGTTCGCGGTCCCAGGGCCCAGTCTGATCGCAAACTCTACCGCGACGCCATGCAGGCTACTCTTGCAGCTCAGCCCAACCTCAGCATTCGCGAAGGCAGTGCCGAGGATCTCGTCCTGAGGGCGGGCCGCGTGATCGGTGTTGTTCTGGCCGATGGAACCGAGATTGCGGCGGGCGCCGTTGTGGTCACCACCGGCACCTTTCTGCGCGGCCTGATCCACATGGGTGAGGAGACAATCGCTGCCGGCCGAGTCGGCGAGCCGCCATCGCAGGGCTTGTCGCGGACTCTCGAGCGTGCTGGCTTCCAGCTGGGGCGCCTGAAGACCGGGACACCGCCAAGGCTCGATGGTCGTACGATTCGTTGGTCGGCGACGGAGATTCAGCCGGGGGATGATCCGCCGGTACCCTTTTCCTTTCTGACCACGCGCATCACAACGGCACAGGTACCGTGCCATATCACGATGACGACGCCGGAGACCCATGCGGTCATTCGCGCCAATCTTCATCGCGCACCGATGTATAGCGGGCAGATCAAGAGTTCGGGTCCCCGCTATTGTCCTTCGATCGAAGACAAGGTCGTGCGGTTTGCCGATCGGGAGCGACACCAGATCTTTCTGGAACCCGAGGGGCTCGACGATCCCACCGTCTATCCCAATGGCATCTCCACGTCCTTGCCGCGGGCGGTTCAAGAAGAACTAGTTCGTACTATCCCGGGGCTTGAGCAAGTTGTGATCCTCCAGCCGGGCTATGCCATCGAGTATGACCATGTGGATCCTCGTGAGCTTCGCTCAACACTGGAGACCAAGCGCATTGCAGGCCTCTTCATGGCCGGGCAAATCAACGGGACCACGGGTTATGAAGAGGCCGCCGCGCAGGGCCTGATGGCAGGGCTGAATGCCGCGCGCCTGGCCGGCGGCGGGGAGGGTGTCGTGCTGGATCGCGCCGAGGCATATATCGGCGTGTTGATCGACGACCTTGTCACCCGCGGCATCAGCGAACCCTATCGCATGTTCACCTCCCGCGCAGAATACCGCCTGACCCTGCGGGCAGACAACGCTGACCAGCGCCTCACGCCCAAGGCGCAGGCGCTGGGGGTGGTCGGACGCGAGCGGGCGGATGCTTTCGGCGAGAAGATGGTCCAGCTTGCAACGGCAAGAAACGTGATCGCCGGATTGATGATGACCCCACCGGAAGCCACGGCCATGGGCATTGCCGTGGCGCAAGATGGGCAGCGTCGCAGCGCCATGGAGCTGCTCGCCTATCCGGGGGTGAGCATGGCCCGGCTTGCGTCGGTCTGGCCGCAACTTGCCGGGTTTGCCCCGGAAATTGTCGAGCAGATCGAGATCGACGCCCACTATGCGGGCTATCTCGACCGGCAGGATTCGGACATTCGCGCGTTCCGGCGGGATGAATCCCTGCTGCTTCCTCGCAATCTGGACTATGCGGCCGTCAGCGGCCTGTCCAATGAAATCAGCGGCCTGCTGAGCCGGCATCAGCCGGCAACGCTCGGCCAAGCAGCTCGAATCTCCGGCGTGACTCCGGCCGCCTTGACCGCGTTGCTCGGGCATGTGAAGCGCCGGGATCTCGACCTGTCGGCGTGATGTTTCACGTGAAACATTGGTCAGCCGGGGCGCCCGATGTTTCACGTGAAACACCCGCGCCATGACGCCGGAGCAATTCCAGGCCAGAACCGGCGTGTCAGACGCCGTGCTGGAGCGACTGCGGATTTACGCCGATCTTCTGACCAAGTGGCAGGCCCGGATCAATCTGGTTGGGCCAAGGACACTACCCGAATTGTGGCAGCGTCATATGCTCGATTCTGCCCAGCTATGGAGCTTGGCACCATCCGCCGCCCAGCGCTGGATTGACCTCGGGAGTGGGGCCGGCTTCCCCGGCCTCGTGCTGGCGGCCCTCGGGGCACAGCAGATGACCCTGGTCGAGTCAGACATCCGAAAGGCCACTTTCATGCGCGAGGCCGCCCGGGTGATGGGGGTGACGGCCGACGTCCAGGCCGTTCGAATTGAGAAGGCGATGATTCCGCCTGCCGATGTCATTACCGCGCGGGCCCTGGCGCCCCTGACGCAACTGCTGGAGTTTGCCGACCGTTTGCAGAAAGAGGGGACCGTCTGCCTCTTTCTCAAGGGACAAGATGTCGATAAAGAATTGACCGAAGCTACCAAATCTTGGAAGATCAGTTACAGATTGGTGCCGAGCATCACCGATGCCGCGGCGCGGATCGTCCAGATAGAGGCTTTCCAGCATGGAAAACAGTCTCCCAGAAGTCCTGAAAATTGAAGAAAAGCACGGAAAACACCGTGTTTTTGCCGTTGCCAATCAAAAAGGCGGCGTCGGGAAGACAACCACCACGATCAACCTTGCGACCGGCTTGGCTGCAGTAAATCGGCGCGTGCTGATCCTCGATCTCGATCCGCAGGGTAATGCGTCCACCGGCCTTGGCATCGACCGCAACGACCGCTCCATTAACTCCTACCAGGTCGTCACTGGCGGCGTGCCGCTGCGCCAGGCGATCCGCCACACGCGGATCCCCGGCC
>CAXNFA010000278.1:0-3665 GCA_964201105.1 Alphaproteobacteria bacterium
TCGGGGCCTATGTCAGCCAGGCCAGTGCCACCCCGGGCCATGGCCGCTGGCTACGCCTGGGCTTCATCATCCGCAGCCTGCGGCTGCTGGCGCGGCACCCGATCTTCATCGGCGCGCTGGCCGGCCTTCTCATCAACCTGCTGGGCGAACGGCTGAACCTGGCCCTGGTGCGGATCGGCCTGACCTTCGGCCTGGCCGCTATTCCGCTGGGCATCCTCGCAGCTGGCGCCGCGATGAACACCAAGATCCTGGCGCAAGTGATGGGCAGCCAGCCGCGCGCACTGGGCGGGGTCGTCCTGCTCAAGCTCGTCGCCCTGCCGCTGGTCGCCGGCCTGCTCGCCTGGGCCCTTGGCCTGCAAGGCGTGACCGCCCAGACCGTGGTGGCGCTGGCCGCCCTGCCCTGCGTAGCGCCGCGCTTTTCGGTCGGGGCGACGCAGGAGACGGCCCTGCCGGTGCTGAATGCCGCCGCCACGGCCACCACCCTGCTGTGGGTTGTCACCCTGCCGCTTGCCCTATGGATTCTGACGTAAGCGCAACGGTTGCGACAGGCAGCCGCGCTGCCTATAACATGAGGCTTTAATGAACCAATCGCGGACCAAGGTCTTCCCGCACCGGCATCTGCTCGGCATCGAGACGCTTTCCGCCGACGACATCACCGCCCTGCTCGACCTGGCCGACAGCTATGTCGATCTCAACCGTCGCCCGGAAAAGAAGCTGAACCGGCTGCGCGGACGGACGCTGATCAATGTCTTCTTCGAATCCTCGACCCGCACCCGCACCTCCTTCGAACTCGCCGGCAAGCGGCTAGGCGCCGACGTCATCAACATGTCGGTCGAAGTCTCGTCGGTGAAGAAGGGCGAGACGCTGATCGACACGGCGATGACGCTGAACGCCATGCAGCCCGACCTGATGGTGGTGCGGCACGGCGACTCCGGCGCGGTCGACCTGCTGGCGCAGAAGGTGGACGGGTCTGTCATCAACGCCGGCGATGGCACCCATGCTCATCCGACGCAGGCGCTGCTCGACGCGCTGACGGTGCGGCGGCGGCTGAAGCGGCTGGCCGGTCTCAAGATCGCCATCTGCGGCGACATCATGCACAGCCGGGTCGCGCGCTCGAACATCCAGCTCTTCAACATCATGGGCGCCACCGTGCGCGTCGTTGCGCCACCCACGCTGCTTCCCACCGCGGCCGAGCGGCTGGGGGTGGAGGTGCACCACGACATGAGCACGGGCCTCAGGGACTGCGACGTCGTGATGATGCTGCGCCTGCAGACCGAGCGGATGCAGGGCGCCTTCGTGCCCTCGATCCGCGAATATTTCCATTTCTACGGCCTCGACTATGAAAAGCTTGCCGCCGCCAAGGACGAAGCCATCATCATGCATCCCGGTCCGATGAACCGCGGCGTCGAAATCGACACCCTGGTCGCCGACGACATCAACCGCAGCGTCATCCGCGAACAGGTGGAAATGGGCGTGGCAGTCCGTATGGCCTGCCTTGATGCGCTGGGCAATGCCACCATCGACATTCCGGCGGTGGCCAACACATGAGCACAAAGCCCCTCAACGCGGGCGACCGCATCGCCTATGTCAATGCGCGCCTGCTCGATCCTGCCACTGGTCTGGATGCAACCGGAGCGCTGCTGACCGACGGCGGCGTCATCGCTGACCTGGGCCCGCGGCTTTTCAACGACGGCAAGCCGAGCGGTGCCACGGTGATCGACTGCGAAGGCCAGTGCCTCGCACCGGGCCTGGTCGACATCCGCGTGTCGCTGGGCGAACCCGGTTCAGAGCACAAGGAAACCTTCGCCAGCGGCAGCCGGGCCGCGGCAGCCGGCGGCGTGACCACGATGGTCTGCACGCCCGACACCGACCCGCCGGTCGATGACGTGGCGGTGCTGGAGTTCATGAACCGCCGGGCGCATGAAAGCGCGGTGGTGAACGTACGGACCATGGCGGCCATCACCAAGGGCATGGCTGGCAAGCAGATGAGCGAGATGGGTCTGCTCGCTGCCGCCGGCGCCGTCGGCTTTACCGACGGCTATCGCAGCATTGCCAACGCCCAGGTGATGCGCCGCGCGCTGTCCTATGCCACCACATTCGGCCTGCTGATTTGCCATCACACCGAGGTGCCAGAGCTTTCGACCGGCGTGATGAACGAAGGCGAACTTGCTACCCGCCTTGGCCTCGCCGGCATCTCGGTACAGGCGGAAGCGATCATGGTCGAGCGCGACATGCGCCTGGTCGAGCTGACGGGCGGGCGCTACCACGCCGCCGGAATCTCGACCGGAGCTGCCGCTGACGTGATCCGGGCCGCCAAGATGCGCGGCCTGAAGGTCACCTGTGCCGTCTCCGCGGCGCATTTTGCGCTGAACGAGAATGAGGTCAGCAACTATCGCACTTTCGCCAAGCTGACACCGCCTTTGCGCTCGGAAGACGATCGCAAGGCCATCATCGAGGCGCTTCGCGATGGCACCATCGACATCGTCACCAGCGCCCACACGCCGGAAGATCCGGAAGCCAAACGCGTGCCCTTCGCCCAGGCTGCGCCCGGCGCGGTCGGTCTCGAAACCCTGCTCGCCGCCTGCCTGCAGCAGGTGCACAATGGGCGCGTGCCGCTGCTCGACATGCTGCGCAGCGTGACCGTGGCACCGGCCCATCTGCTCGGCCTGCCAGCGGGCCGTCTGGCCAAGGGGGCGCCCGCCGATCTCGTCCTGTTCGATGCCGGCGCTCCATGGAAGGTCGACGCGGAAAAGTTTCGCAGCAAGGCCAAGAACTCGCCGTTCGACGGCCATCTAATGCAAGGCCGCGTGCAGCGCACCGTCGTCGGCGGCCGCACCGTCTTTGAAGCAGGCTGCTGACCATGCCCGCGACGCTTGGCGATTTCGGGGCCGTGTGGCCGTTTCTGGCCACCTTTGTCGCCGCCTATCTGCTGGGGTCGGTGCCCTTTGGCCTGATCCTGACGCGCGTGGCGGGGCTCGGCGACATCCGCAAGATCGGCTCCGGCAACATTGGCGCGACGAACGTGCTGCGCACCGGCAACAAAACCCTTGCCGCTCTCACCCTGCTGCTCGACTGCGCCAAGGGCGCGGTGCCCGTACTGGTCGCGCAAGCGCTCTGGGGGCCGGATCACGCCGTCATCGTCGGCGCCGGGACACTGCTTGGCCACCTGCTACCGCTTTGGCTGTCGCTGGGCCGTCTCCACGCCATTCTCGTGGCGCTGAGCTGCCTCGCCATCCTGCTGATTGGCGTGATGGTGACGCTTACCGCGCCCGGTTCGCTGGCATTGATCGGTCCTGCCGTCCTGCTGGTCGTGTCGCTGCGGTCCTGGGGTGGCAAAGGTGGTGCCACGGGCCTGGGGGTATTGGCGGCCATCTGCTGGCCAGCCGTCGTCCTCGCTGGTCTTACCTGGCTGCTCATACTTTTGGTCTTCCGCATTTCGTCGCTCGCAACGCTAACGGCGTGCCTGCTGGCACCCGTCTACGCCTGGACACTGGCACGCTGGCCGGTGGGCGGCGAATTCCTTGCCGATACCCAACGCGTGGAGTTTGTCATTTTCGGTGCGCTGCTCATCATCCTGCGCCACCATGCCAACATCCGTCGCCTGTTGCGCGGCGAAGAACCGAGGATCGGGCGCAAGGCCCAGGCACCCGCCTGATGCCTCCGCC
>CAXNFA010000279.1:0-3664 GCA_964201105.1 Alphaproteobacteria bacterium
CGACGTGGTGGTGACGGCGCGGACGCCCACCGGATCGTCGGTCGAATACACCACCGCGAAGATGCGGCAGGTCGACACCGCGGTGCGTGAGCTTCCGGAAGTGGCGCTCACCTATGCCGTCGTCAACAGCGGCGCGGCGCAGGGCAAGAATATCGGCAATATCTATGTGAAGCTGGTGCCGCTTTCGCAACGTACGCGCGGCATCGACGAGGTGATTCCGGTCATCCGCGAGCGCCTTGGCCGGATCCCCGGGCTGGAGATCTCGGTCGGCATTCCTGGCCTTGGCGGCGTGCAGAAGCCGATCCAGGTCAGCATCCAGGGCACCGACCTTGTCGCGCTCGACAAGCTGTCGCAGCAGGCGCTGGCCGCCGCTGCCAGCGTCCCGGGCCTGGTCGATATCGAATCGAGCTTGCGCGCGGCGCGGCCGACATTGTCAATCCGCCTGAAGCGCGAGGAAGCCAGCAACCTGGGCATCGGGCTGTCGCAGGTCGTGGCCCTGCTGCGGCCGCTGCTGACGGGCGACGATGCCTCAACCTGGAAGGCGCCGGACGGCGAGACCTATGACGTGCAGATCCGCCTGCCGCGCGGCGGGCGCGAGTCACAGGCCGATATCGAGGGCCTGTTCGTCGCCTCGTCGCTGCGCAACGCCGATGGCACGACCATGATGGTGCCGCTCTCGCAGATCGTCTCGATCCACGAAAGCTTCGGCGCCTCGCAGATCGACCGCCGCGACCTGTTCCGCGAGGTGCAGATCAGCGCCAACCTGTACAACCGGCCGCTGGGCGATGCCTCCACCGACCTGGCGGCTGCGCTGGCCAAGCTGGAGTTGCCGCCCGGTTATCGCGTCGTCTTCGGCGGCGAAACCGAAGACATGCAGGAATCGGCCGGCTATGCCGCCGCCGCCCTGCTGCTTGCGATCGTCTTCATCTACCTGATCCTGGCCTCGCAATTTGCCAGCTTCATCCAGCCCATCGCGATCATGATGTCGCTGCCGCTATCGCTGCTGGGCGTGTTCCTCGGCCTGCTGCTGTTCGGATCGACGCTCAACATGATGTCGATCATCGGCTTCATCATGCTGATGGGCCTTGTGACCAAGAACGCCATCCTGCTGGTCGACTTCATCAACCAGGGCCGCGCCGAGGGCAAGGACCGCCTGACCGCCATCCTGGATGCCGGCGAGGTCCGCCTGCGGCCAATCCTGATGACCTCGCTCGCCATGATCTTCGGCATGGTGCCGCTGGCGCTGGCGATTGGCGATGGCGCCGAACAACGCGCGCCGATGGCCCATGCGGTGATCGGCGGCCTGTTCACCTCAACCATCTTCACGCTGGTGGTGGTGCCGATCATCTTCACCTATCTCGACGGCGCCGCCCGGCGCGTGCGCAGCCTGTTCCCCAAGCGCCATGTCGACGAGGGCGAGACCAGGGCCCCGCCCTTGCATCAGCCCGCCGAGTAAGTTATCGGCGCGCCATCGCGTCTGAGAAAGCCATGCTCTAGTCCCGCGCCGGGCGCCACAACGGCCCCACCGCGAGGAGCAGAACCAGCACATTGAACAAGGCGTTCGATGCGTTGCCCGACGCAATCGACCCGGCGCTGTCCAGCACGAACCAGGCCAGCAATCCTGTCAGCACGGTTCGCCGCACCGCGTCGGGGGCGGCATCGTAGACGCGGGAGGCTAGGCCCCAGATCATCACGCCCCAGCCAAGCAGGAAACCGCCTGTCAGCGCGGACAGGAAGCGCGTGTCGGGCGAGTTCCAGAGGGTGGCGCCATCAACTGGCCAACTCAGGATATCCAGGGTCAGACGGGCCCCTTCCTGCGTCGCCGGCATTGTGCCCAGAAAGAAGATCGGCCCGAACGATCCGACGACGACTGCGGTGATCTTGAGCCAGAACTTGTGAAAGGCATGGGTCATGGAGCGCTCCTTCTGTGGTGCGCCGATCAATAGAAGCAGGTCACGACGCCAGGCAATTACCTGGGAGGTAAGCGACTTGCACAATCGGCCGTCCTATAGTCCGGGCCATGATGCCGTTCTCCGAAGCCCTGCGGACCTGGCGCAAGACGCGCCGCTACAGCCAGCTGGAGCTGGCCATCGAGGCCAATGTCTCGGCACGACATATCTCATTCCTGGAAAGCGGGCGGGCTCGGCCGAGCCCGGCCATGATCAGCCGGCTTGGCGATGCGTTGCAGCTTCCCCTGTCCGCCCGCAACCAGATGCTGACTGTCGCGGGCTTCGCCATCCGCTATCCGGGCAGACGCTGGAGCGCCGACGAGATGGCGCCCATCCGCGCCGCGGTCGATCACATGCTGCTGCGGCATGCTCCTTTTCCGGCGCTGGCCGCCGACCGCCTGTGGACGGTGATCCGACTCAACGAGCCGGCGCAGATGTTGTTCGGTTCGCTTGGCATCAGGGAGGGCGACAGCCTGCTCGATCTGCTGCTGTCCGACGCCTTGCCCCCGCTGGTCGAAAACTGGCCTGATGTGGCCCGGCGCGCGGCGCTGCGGCTGCGCACCGAAAGTGCCGCCCAGGGCGGTATCGCCGCATTCGACCGCGCGGCCGCGCGGTTGTCGGCCGTGCCCGGTGCAAGCAATGCCCCGGATGGCCCCGTCGTTCCAACGACCTTCCGTCTGGGCGATACGCGGTTGTCGCTGTTCGCAACCATTTCGCAATTCGGCACGCCCGAGGATGTCACGTTGGATGACATCAAGATCGAGCTCTATTTCCCGGCCGACGCACAGACTGAAACCGCCCTTCGTGCGTTGGCGGCCGCACGATCTCCGGCCTGA
This sequence comes from Alphaproteobacteria bacterium, assembly GCA_964201105.1. GTDB lineage: Bacteria > Pseudomonadota > Alphaproteobacteria > SHVP01 > SHVP01 > CANJEJ01. The sequence goes on from CAXNFA010000279.1 coordinate 2,786, forward strand.
AGGGCTGGACGCACTGTCCGGATCACCTTGCCTTTGATCGAATACTGATTCGATCCAAGTCGAAATTGCTCTAGGCTTGGTGCATGGCCAGTACCCGCGCCCCCGCCGCCCTTGATTCCCTGCGCCAGATTCTTGGCGCCGCCCACCTTCTGACCGGCGACGCCGACCGCGCGTTTTTCTCGACCGACATCTTCCGCAGCGAAATTGCCACCGCCGCCGTCGCCCAGCCGGGCACGGTGGAGGAGCTGAGCGATACCGTCCGCATCGCCACCAGCCATGGCCTGGCCGTGCTGCCGCGGGGCGGCGGCATGTCCTACACCGATGGCTACCTGCCCGACCGGGCGGATGCGCTGACCATCGACACGCGGCGGCTCGACCGCATTCTGTCGATCAACGCCGAGGACATGTTTGTCACGGTCGAATGCGGCGTCACCTGGGCGCAGCTCAACGCGGCGCTAGAGCCGCTCGGCCTGCGCACGCCCTTCTGGGGCACCGGCTCGGGGCGCTTCGCCACTGTCGGCGGCACGGTTTCGCAGAACGCGATCAACTATGGCTCGGCCCGCTTCGGGCCCGCATCGGACAGCGTGCTGGGGCTGGAGGTGGTGCTGGCCAACGGGACCGTGCTGAAGACCGGCTCCGCCGCGACACCGCACGACCCGTCACCCTTCTTCCGCACCTACGGGCCCGACCTGACCGGACTGTTCCTGGCCGACACCGGCGCGCTGGGCGTGAAGGCGCGCATCACCCTGAAGCTGATCCGTCGCCCGGCCGTGACGCTCTATGGCTCCTTCGAATTTGCTGACTACGCGGCGATCTGCGCGGCAATGGCCGAGATGGCGCGCGAGGGCGTGGCGTCGGAAATGTCGGGCTATGACGCCA
>CAXNFA010000280.1:0-3664 GCA_964201105.1 Alphaproteobacteria bacterium
GGATGGCACCGGCTGGCTATAGTGCAGCGCCTTCTGCGTGTGCTGCGTGCGCGGCAGGTTCTGCCGAAACGGAGAAGGTCGAACCCGAAGCGAGGGACGCCGGCGCATGACTTCCCCACACCGAGCATCCACCCCATCCCGCGGCCGCATCAACGCCACGATGCGCCAGTTTCTCGATGGCGAGGCGTCAGGCGGCCTTCTGCTGATGGGGGTGGCGCTGGTCGCCATCCTGGTCGCCAATTCGCCCGTTGCGCCGCACTATTTTGCCGCGCTTCACGCCTATGCCGGTCCGCTCAGCCTGCAGCACTGGATCAACGACGCGCTGATGGCGGTGTTCTTCCTGCTGGTCGGGCTCGAAATCAAGCGGGAGATGGTCGATGGCCAGCTGTCGAGCTGGACGCGCCGCCTGCTGCCAGGCATTGCCGCGGCCGGCGGCATGGCGGTGCCGGCGCTGATCTATGTCGCCTTCAACCTCGATAACCCGCAGGCGATCCGGGGCTGGGCCATCCCGTCGGCGACCGACATTGCCTTCGCTCTTGGCGTGCTGTCGCTGCTCGGCCCGCGGGTGCCGGCGTCACTCAAGGTCTTCCTTGCAGCGCTCGCGATCATCGATGATCTCGGCGCCGTCATCATCATCGCGATCTTCTACACCAGCGGCCTGTCGCTGATCGACCTGGGGGGTGCCGCCGCGGTCTTCGCGATCCTGCTTGTGCTGAACCAGCGGCGCGTCAACGCGCTCTGGCCCTATCTGCTGCTGGGCGCGGTGCTGTGGGTGCTGGTGCTGCGCTCGGGCGTCCATGCTACGATCGCGGGCGTGCTGCTGGCGCTGACCATCCCCATCCTGCGCACGCCCGGCAAGCCCGAAGCCTCGCCGGCCCAATCGCCGCTGCACCGCCTGGAACACGCGCTGCACAAGCCCGTGGCCTTCCTGATCGTGCCGATCTTCGGCTTCGCCAATGCGGGCGTGTCCTTCGCTGGCGTGACGCTCGGCACCTTCACCGAGCCGCTGTCGCTTGGCGTCGCCATGGGCCTCGTGTTCGGCAAGCTGATCGGCGTGTTTGGCGCCGTGGTGCTGATGGTGCGCACCGGCCTCGCCGACCTGCCGGCCGGCGCCAGCTGGACCCAGACATTGGGCGTCGCCCTCCTGTGCGGCATCGGCTTCACGATGAGCCTGTTCATCGGACTCCTCGCCTTCGACGATCCGGCGCTGCAGGACCGCGTCAAGTTCGGCATCCTGTCAGGCTCGCTGGTGGCCGGGCTGGCGGGCTATGCCATCCTCGCCCTCAGAAGCCGCCAGCGAGCAGGGGCCTAGACTGCCGCCGTCACCATGATCTCGACGGCATAGTCGGGCGAGGCAAGGCGGGCCTCGACGCAGGCTCGGGCCGGCGCGCCATCGGGGTGAATCCAGGCGTTCCACACACCGTTCATCGCGCCGAATTCGCGGATGTCGGTCAACCAGATCTGCGCCGTCAGCAGCTTGGCCTTGCTGGTGCCGGCCTCTGCCAGCATCTCGTCGATCTGGCGCAGGATATCTGCGGTCTGCTCGGCCACCGGCGCGCGTGGCGCGCCGCGCGCCACCAGGCCAGCCAGATAGACGCGGCCTTCATGGGTGACGATCTGCGACATGCGTGGGTTGTCGCGCGGGCGCTTGCGGTCGATGCTGCTCATGGTCTTTCCTCCCGGGTGATTTGCCCCGACTATACTGTCTCCAAATGGGGGATGCATGCGACTGACGGGCAAGACGGCCATCATCACCGGCGCGGCCTCGGGCATCGGCGCGGCGACCGCCGCCCTGTTCCGCCGCGAAGGCGCGCGCGTGGTGGCGACCGACATCAGGGGCGTGCCCGGGGACGCGGCGGATGACGGCTGGCTCGGCCTGGCCCATGACGTGCGCGCCGAAGACCAGTGGCAGTCGGTCTTCGACCAGGCGATCCGGCATTTCGGTCGCGTTGACATTCTGGTCAACTCGGCGGGCATCAACGGCGCCTCGGCGGGCACGGGCAGGCAGGATCCCGAACATCTCGCGCTGGACGACTGGCGCGCCATCCAGGCGGTCAATGTCGAAGGCACGATGCTGGGCTGCCAGGCCGCCATCGCCCACATGAAGGCGGGCGGCGGCGCGATCGTCAACGTCGCCTCCTATGCCGGCACGGTAGGCTCGCCCACCGCCGTCGCCTATGGCGCGACCAAGGCGGCGCTCGTGCAATACACCAGGTCGGTGACGCTGCATTGCGGCCGCGCCGGCTATGCCATCCGCTGCAACGTGGTGAATCCGGGACCGATCCGCACGCCGCTCTATGTGCCGCTCACCGGTTCGGGCACGCCGACCCATATCCCGATGCAGCGCATCGGCGAACCGCAGGAAGTCGCGGCCGCCATCCTGTTCCTCGCCAGCGATGCCGCGTCCTACGTCAATGGCACGGCGCTGCCGGTCGATGGCGGGCTGTCAACGACATGACGGGGCCTTTCACCGGCAAGGTCGCCATCGTCACCGGCGCCGCCTCCGGCATCGGCCGAGCCACCGCGCTCCTGCTGGCGCAGGCCGGGGCCCGTGTGATTGGCGGTGATCTCGACACGAAGGCGGCGAACGAGTGGCATGCAACGCTTGGCGGCGAAGGGCTGTTGCGCCGCCTCGACGTCACCGACAAGGACCAGTGGACGGATGCTGTGGCCCAGGCGCAGTCGCGCTTTGGCGGGCTGCATATCCTCATCCACTGCGCCGGCGCGGTGCGGCTTTCGAAACATCCGCAGGAGCCCGACGTGGTCAGCGAGATCGTCTGGCGCCACATGCATGCGGTCAATCTCGACAGCCTGATGATGGGCGTGCGGGCCGTCATTCCGGCAATGCGGGAAGCGGGCGGGGGCGCCATCGTCGCGGTGTCGAGCCTCGCGGGACTGCGCGGGCGCGCCGGCAGCAGCGCCTATGCCTCGGCCAAGGCAGCGGTGCTGCAATATGTGAAGACGGTGGCGAAACACGCGGGCGAACAGGGTTGGCCGATCCGCTGCAACGCGGTGGTGCCAGGCCCCATCAACACGCCGATGATGGGCTCGCCCGGCCTCGCCGGCGCGCCCAACGACCCCTGGGTGGGCGAGGTGCCACTGCGCCGCTACGGCAGCCCCGAGGAAGTCGCGGCCGCCATTGCCTTCCTGGCCAGCGATGAAGCCTCCTACATCACCGGCGTCGGCCTGCCGGTCGATGGCGGCGTCTCGGCGGCGGTGGTCACGTGATGCGCTTCGGCGGCAAGGTTGCGGTGGTGACCGGCGCGGCGTCGGGTATCGGTCTGGCGACGGCGGAGATGCTGGCGGCGGAAGGTGCCTTTGTCATCGGCACCGACCGCCACGATGCGGGGGTGGCGTGGACGCCCGCCCTGCAGGGGCGCGGAATTTTTCTGCGCCATGACGTGCGCGAGGCGCTGGACTGGCGCCATGTGATGCAGACCGCACTGGGGCGCTATGGCCGGCTCGACGTGCTGGTCAATGCGGCGGGCATCAACGGCGTCTTCGCCGACGGCACGCCGCCGCAGCAGGTGCATGACATGGACGATGCAGTGTGGGCCTCGGTCACCCGCATCAATGCCGAGGGCGTCATGCTGGGCTGCCGCTTCGCGCTGCAGGCAATGCGCGCGCGCGGCGGCGCCATCGTCAACATCTCGTCCATTGCCGC
>CAXNFA010000281.1:0-3649 GCA_964201105.1 Alphaproteobacteria bacterium
CGGAAGGAACACGACGGATGGATTCGCAATTGCGGCACGGCATGGTCGCGCAGCCCGACCACGACGAGGCCGCGCGCCAGGAGTTTTCCTTCACCCTGCGCAGCCATGTGATCAACAGGGTCTTTCGCGAGAACCGCAGGGCCTGGGAATCCGCGGTCGCGCCGGGTTTCCGCAAGCAGAAGGGCAGGGATGCCCGGGACCGGCATGAGATCCGGCCGCTGATGGTGCAGAACCCCTTCTTCCAGATGTCGTCTTCCCTGCGCCAGATCCAGCAGGAATACATGTGGGACGTCTATGGCGAGAAGATTCACCGCCAGTTACCGAGCCTGATCGAGCGTGCCCGCGACTATCGCGACAGTTCGAAGCGCAAGGGCTCGCTGCGGCTCGATCCCACCCTCGCCGTACCGCGCTATCACACGGCGGTCGACATCCACACCCAGCCCGGCGGCTATCACACCGACACCGCGGATGATGACGTGTTCTGCGGCGCGCTCTATGACGACGCGATCTGGACCTTCCTGATGCATGGCCAGGGCCCGCTCAACGACCTGCGCGGCCGCTGCATGATCGACTATCTGAAGGCCAATTTCCCCGGCTTCCGGCCGAAGCGCATCCTCGACATGGGCTGCACCGTCGGTCACTCCACGCTGGCCTTTGTCGATGCCTGGCCCGAAGCCGAGGTCCATGCCATCGATGTCGGTGCGCCCTGCCTCCGCTATGCCCATGGCCGCGCCGAAAGCCTGGGCAAGCGCGTGCATTTCAGCCAGCAGAATGCCGAGAAGACAGATTTCCCGGACGGCTATTTCGACCTTGTGGTCTCGGTCGGCATGTTGCACGAAACTTCGCGCAAGGCTTTCCAGCAGGTCTTTGCCGAGACGCACCGGCTGCTTGCACCGGGCGGCATCATGATGCACACCGACCAGCCGTCGAAGGTCAACACGGCCCTGCTGCCCGACGCCTTCGCGGAGTTCATCCGCGACTGGGACACGCATTACAACGCGGAGCCCTTCATCGGCACGATGATGGACATGGACCACGCGGCGGTGGCCGCGAAAGCCGGCTTCGATCCAAAGACGATCCGCGACGAAGACTTCCGCAGCCCGGCGCGCGGCGGCGTTGATCACCTGGTGCTCGCCATCCGCTAGGCATGGTTTCGTGCGCCTCGCTGCATTAAGTTGCGGTCATGGCACAGCAGCAGTTTGAACGCGCCCTTACGGTTGGCGCGAAGTCATATGTCATTCACAGCCTGGCGGCGGCCCGCGACGCGCTTGGTGCCGATGTCGATCGCCTGCCGCGCAGCCTTCGCGTGTTGCTGGAAAACATGCTGCGGCATGAGGATGGCGTTACGGTAACGCCCGCTTCCATTGCCACGCTGGCGCAATGGCCGCGCGGGACGCATTCCGACGACGAGATCGCCTTCTATCCGGTGCGCGTGCTGATGCCCGATTCCTCCGGCATCCCGCTGATGGCCGACCTGTCGGCGATGCGCGAGGCGCTGGCCCGCCGCGGCGGCGACCCGGCCCGGCTCAATCCCGTGCTGCCGGCGGACCTTGTTGTGGATCACGCTGTCATCACGGAGGCCGCCGGCTCGCCCGATGCGCTGGCGACGAATTTGAAGCTGGAGCATGTCCAGAATCGCGAACGTTATGCCTTCCTGAAATGGGCCAGCGGCGCCTTCTCCAACTTCCGTGTACTGCCGCCGGGCCAGGGCATCGTCCACCAGATCAACCTGGAATATCTCGCCCGGCCCGTCTGGAGCGAAGAGCGCGAGGGCCGCTGGCACGCCTTTCCCGATTCGCTCGTCGGCATGGACAGCCACACGCCCATGATCAATGCACTGGGCGTCATCGGCTGGGGTGTCGGAGGCATCGAGGCGGGCTCGGCCCTGCTGGGCGAAGCCATCGCGCTGGCGATCCCCGATGTCGTGGGCTGCAGGCTGGTGGGGCAGCGCCGCGCCGGGGTTACCAGCACCGACATCGTCCTCACGGTCACGCAAGCCCTGCGCAAGAAGGGCGTGGTGGGCAAAGTGGTCGACTTCCATGGTCCCGCTGCCGCTGCGCTGTCGCTGCCTGACCGCGCCACGCTCGCCAATATGGCGCCGGAATATGGCGCCACCATGGGCTTCTTCCCCATTGACGGCGAGACGCTGGCCTATCTCCGCATGAGCGGCCGCACGCCTGATGACATCGCGCTGGCCGAGGCCTATGCGAAGGAACAGGGCCTGTGGGGGATGGATGCATCGCATATCGCCTTCAGCGACCAGCTCGAGATTGATCTCGGCACCGTCGAGCCGAGCATGGCCGGCCCACGCCGCCCGCAGGACCGCCGCGCGCTCGCCGCCGTGCCAGCAAGCTTTGCCGAAGCCTTCCCCGCACCGCCGAGAGGGCAGGAGCTCGATCATGGCAGCGTCGTCATCGCCGCCATCACCTCCTGCACCAACACGTCCAATCCCTCCGCCGTGCTGACGGCTGCCTTGCTGGCGCGCAATGCTGCCGCCCGGGGCCTCAGGCCCAAGCCCTGGGTGAAGACGTCCTTCTCCCCCGGCTCGCGCGTCACCGCCGACTATCTCAAGGCCAACGGCCTGCAGAAGGGGCTTGATGCCCTAGGCTTCCACGTCACCGGCTTCGGCTGCATGACCTGTGCCGGCGGTTCCGGCACGCTCGCGCCGGAGATCACCGCTGCGATCACCCAGGGCGGCCTCAACGCCGTCGCCGTCCTCTCATCCAACCGCAATTTTGAAGGGCGCATTCACCCATTGGCCAAGGGCGCCTATATCGGCGCGCCCGCGCTGGTCGTCGCCTATGCGCTGGCGGGCCGCGTCCAGGCCGACCTCACCACCGATGCGCTGGGCGATGACGCACAGGGCAAGCCCGTCTACCTGCGTGACATCTGGCCGGCCGACGACGAAATCGCCGACGCAGTGGCGCAGGTTGCCGCATCGTCGGTGTTCCGCGACCGCTATTCACAACCGCCCTCGGCCGATGCCGAATGGCGCGCCTTGTCCGGCCAGCAGGGCCCCACCTTCCGCTGGGATGCGGGCAGCAGCTATCTCCACCGCGCCCCCTTCTTCGATGATGGCGCCGCGCCGCCGCAGGGTGACATCCACGGCGCCCGCGCGCTCCTGATGCTGGGCGACAGCATCACCACCGACCACATCTCGCCCGGCGGCCAGATCGGTCCCGGTCCCGCCGCCGACTACCTGACGGCACAGGGCATTGCGCCGAAGGATTTCCATTCCTACATCGCGCGGCGCGGCAACCACCACGTCATGATCCGCGGCACCTTCGCCAACAGCCATCTCGTCAATGAAGCCGCGCCCGGCACGAAGGGCGGCATGGCGCGCCACTGGCCCGGGGGCGAGACGCTGACGGTGTTCGATGCAGCGGAACGCTATCGCGCCAAAGGCGTCCCGCTCGTCCTCGTCGCGGGGAAGGACTATGGCAGCGGCTCGTCGCGCGACTGGGCCGCCAAGGGCGTCATGCTGCTCGGCATCCGCACCGTGCTGGCCGAAAGCTTCGAACGCATCCACCGCTCCAACCTGGTCGGCATGGGCGTGCTGCCGGTGCAGTTCGAAGACGGGGTGACGCGCCAGACCCTCGGCCTTGTTGGCGACGAAGTCTTCGATGTCACTGGGCTTGGCGACAGCCTG
>CAXNFA010000282.1:0-3641 GCA_964201105.1 Alphaproteobacteria bacterium
CGGAGCGCCAGGCGCAGTTTTCCGAACGCGCCCGCCGCCTGAAGCGGGTCGAGATCATCACCTTCGACCCCAACATGGAAAGCCTGGAGGCGCGGGCCGCCGGCATCGTCGCCATGGGCGGCTACAACACCTTTTGCGAGATCCTGTCGCTCGACAAGCGCGCGATCATCGTGCCGCGCACCGAGCCGCGGCTGGAGCAGTATATCCGCGCCTCGCGCGCCGAGCAGGTGGGCCTCGTCCGCATGCTGGAGAACGACGGCAAGCTTGACCCGCAGGTGATGGCCGCCGCGCTGCGCCAGATGCCGCGCCAGCGCCATCCGTCGGAAGTGGTCGTGCCGGGCCTGTTGCAGGGCCTGGAGAACGTCAACCGCCTGATCCAGCCCTGCCTGCAGCGGCGGCGGAGCACCAGCCAGTCGGACACCGTGCGCCAGCAGGCCTGAGGATGCCGTGACCGGGCCGGTCGCCTTTGTCCTCAAGGGATATCCCCGGCTTTCGGAAACCTTCATCGCGCAGGAGATTCACGCGCTGGAAAGCCGCGGGCTCGACATCCTGATCGTGTCGCTGCGCTTTCCGACCGACCGCGCCCTCCACCCCGTCCATCGCGAGATCAAGGCGCGCGTCCTGTACCTGCCCGAGTATCTGTGGCGCGAACCGTTGCGCCTGTGGCGCGCCTGGAGCACCGTGCGGCGATGGCCGCAATACCGCGCCGTGCGCCGGATGTGGCTGCGCGACCTGTGGCGCGACCGCACGCCCAACCGCGGCCGCCGTTTCGGCCAGGCGCTGGTGCTGGCGCATGAACTGCCCGCCGGCATCACCCGCCTGCACGCGCATTTCCTGCACACGCCGGCCTCCGTCACGCGCTACGCCGCCCACCTGCGCGGCCTGCCGTGGAGCGGCTCGGCGCATGCCAAGGACATCTGGACCATTCCCGACTGGGAGAAGCGCGAGAAGCTCGCCGATTGCGGCTGGCTGGTGACCTGCACCGCCGCCAACCAGGCGCATCTCGCGACGCTCGCCCCACGCGGCGACACGGTGGAACTTTGCTACCACGGGCTCGACCTCCACCGTTTTCCCGCCACCGGCCAAACCCGCCCGCCGCGCGACGGCAGCCGCGCCGACGATCCGGTCATCCTGCTGTCGGTGGGGCGTGCGGTGGCGAAGAAGGGCTATGGCGACCTGCTCGCCGCACTGGCGCTGCTGCCGCGCGACCTGCACTGGCGCTTCATTCACATCGGCGGCGGCACGCTGCGCGGCAAGCTGAAGGACGAGGCGGCACGGCTTGGCCTGGCCGACCGCATCACCTGGCTGGGCGCGCGGCCGCAAGAAGACGTGCTGGCGCAGTATCGCGCCGCCGACCTGTTCGTGCTGGCAAGCCGCATCGCCGACGACGGCGACCGCGACGGATTGCCAAACGTGTTGATGGAGGCCCAGGCTTGCGGCCTCGCCTGCCTGTCGACGCGCGTGTCGGCGATTCCCGAACTGATCGTTGATGGCGAGACGGGGCGTCTCGTTTCGCCAAACGATCCGGCAGCGCTGGCCGGCGCGCTGGAAGGCCTGATCCGCCAGCCGGTGGAGCGCGATCGCCTGGGCCGTGCCGGACAGGCGCGCGTGCGCCAGGCCTTCGGCATGGACAGCGGCATCGACCAGCTGGCGGTCCGCTTTGGCCTCGGCACATCGCTGGCCGCGGAATAGCGATGCGCATTGCCTTTCATGCGCCGCTGAAGCCGCCCTTCCACCCCGTGCCATCGGGCGACCGGCAGATTGCGCGCCTTTATATCGCGGCGCTGGAGCGCGCCGGGCATGCGGTGGAAATCATCTCGGAGTTTCGCAGCCACACCAAGGATGCCGCCCGGCAACCCGCGCTGGCGGCGGCGGGCGAACAGGAAGCCACGCGCATCCTGCAGGACCTGCGGGCGCGGCCGAAGGACGCGCGGCCCGCGTTATGGTTCACCTATCACTGCTACTACAAGGCGCCCGACTGGCTGGGGCCGCGTGTCAGCCGGGCGCTGAACATTCCCTATGTCCTCGCCGAGGCGTCGCACGCGCCGAAGCGCGCCAATGGCCCTTGGTCGGTGGGCCACGAGGCCGCCGCGGCAGCAATCGCACAAGCCGATGCGATCCTGGCGCCAACGCAGCTCGACATGGCCTGCGTGCTGCCGCTGCTATCGTCGCCCGACCGCGTCGTGCAGGTGCCACCGTTCCTGGACGCCGCAGCCTTTCTTGCGGCGGGACATCAGCGCGATACGCATCGTGACCGCCTGGCTGCTATCCACAACCTTGATCCCGCACGGCCCTGGCTGCTTGTCATGGCGATGATGCGTGATGGCGCGAAGCTCGATTCCTATCGCCTGCTGGCACACACACTGGGGCAACTGGCGCGGCCCGACTGGCAATTGCTGGTGGTCGGCGACGGGCCGGCGCGCCCGGCCGTAGAAGCGGCGCTGGCACCCTTTCGCGACCGTACGCGCTATGCCGGCGCCGTCGCGCCCGACGAGACAGCGCCCTTTTACGCGGCGACGGATATTTATGTCTGGCCAGCCATCCATGAAGCCTATGGCATGGCCTTTCTGGAGGCGCAGGCCAGTGGCCTGCCGGTGGTCGCCGGGCGTGTGCGCGGGGTGCCCGACGTGGTGTCCGAAGGCCGCTCCGGCCTGCTCGCGCCCGAGGGCGATGCGGTGGCCCTGGCCACCCTGATCGCCCGCCTGCTCGACAACCCTGACGAGCGCCATGCGCTGGCCGCCGGAGCCCGCGCGCTCGGTGCAGAACGCGACCTGCCGCACGCTGCCGCGCGGATTGACGCCATCCTGCAGCAGGCGCGGGCGCGGCACCCCGGATGACCCTGCTCGCCCTGATCCGTCACGGCCCCACCGCCTGGAACCGCGAGAAGCGCAACCAGGGACGCACCGACATTCCACTCGACACGGACGGCCGCGCCACTGTTGCGCGCTGGCGGCTGCCGCCGGACCTGGCCGGCGCCCGACTGATCGCAAGCCCGCTGGCCCGCGCGGTGGAAACCGCGGCGCTGCTGGCCGGGCGCCCGCCCGAGATCGAAGCGCGCCTGATCGAGATGGACTGGGGCGCCTGGGAAGGCCGCACCACCGAAGAGCTGCGCGCCACGCTGGGCCCCGCCATGCAGGCAAATGAAGATCGTGGACTCGACTTCCGCCCCGATGACGGCGAAAGTCCGCGCGATGTGCAGACCCGACTCCGCCCCTGGCTTGCCGAGATCGCCGCGCGCGGCGAAACCACCGTCGCGGTGGCGCATAACGGCGTCATTCGCGCCGTGACAGCGCTCGCCTGGAACTGGAACATGCTGGGCAAGCCGCCGGTCAAGCTGCGCCGCGGCGCCGCGCATCTGTTCGACCTCGACCACGCGGGCCAACCCACCGTCCGGGCGCTGAATGTGCCGCTGGAGCCGCAGGGATGACGCAACGCCGGCTTCTCTTTTATGTCCAGCACCTACTCGGCATCGGTCACCTGAAGCGCGCGGCCACGCTGACACGCGCGCTGGTCGCGGCGGATTTCGATGTGACGGTCGTGTCGGGCGGCATGGAAGTGCCCGGCGTGAATCTTGGCGGCGCGCGCTTCGTACAATTGGCCGCCACGCGCGCTACTGACGTCACCTTCAAAACGCTGGTCGA
>CAXNFA010000283.1:0-3640 GCA_964201105.1 Alphaproteobacteria bacterium
CGCGCCGGCTTCGTCTTCACCATGTTCGAGGCACTGGGATATGCGGTGCCACCGGGCGACTGGCAGGCGCTCGCCAGCGCGCCGCCGACTGAAAGCGGCACCCAGCCCTCGCCGGCCACATGGTATGGCTTGCGCGCCGCCACCAACGAATCGCGGCTTGGCGAAACCGTCACCTATGCGCTGCTGGCGCTGGGCGATGGCGGGCCGGGCGCGGCGAGTGCACTGACGCTGGACACCGTGGTGCGCGCGCTGCGCGCCATGGGGCTGGAGCGCGAGGCCCGCGCGCTGGCGCTGGAAGCGGTTCTAGCCCGCGCGCTCTGATGACAGAGCCCGGCGCCCGTTCCCCGCGGGTTGAGGCCTTTCTCGAAATGCTGGCGGCTGAACGTGGCGCCGCGCCGCGCACGCTTGAAGCCTATGGCCACGACCTCGACGATTTCGCCGGCTTTGCTGCGCGGCGCAAGACGGCGGTGGATGCGGCCGATGCGGCCATGGTGGGCGCCTATTTACAGTCGCTGTCGCAGGCCGGGATGGCGCCAACCACCTCGGCGCGCCGGCTGTCCTGCCTGCGCCAGTTTCACAAGTTCCTCGTTGCCGAACGTGTCCGCAACGACGATCCCACCAATACCATCGATGGGCCGCGCCGTGGACGGCCGCTCCCGAAGCTGCTCTCCGAAGGCGATGTCGACCGGCTGCTCGTCGCGGCGCAGAAGCGCGAAGGACCGGACGGCCTGCGCCTCGTCGCCCTGCTTGAGATCCTCTATGCCACCGGCTTGCGTGTCTCGGAGCTTGTCGGGTTGCCGCTCAATGCCATCCGGCCCAGGGAGCGCGTCGTGCTGGTGCGCGGCAAGGGCGGGCGCGAACGCATGGTCCCGCTGGGCGACGCAGCCTTGCGTGCACTCGACGCCTATCTGGCTGTACGCAAGGTGCATTTCCTGCCCGAGGGCGAGGAGTCGCGCTGGCTGTTCCCCTCGCGCGGCGCCGATGGCCGCCTGACACGCCAGCGCTTCGGCCAGTTGCTGAAGGAGCTAGCGATGGAGGCGGGTCTGCCGCTGCGCAAGGTGTCGCCGCATGTGCTGCGCCATGCCTTTGCCACCCATCTGCTGGCCCATGGCGCCGACCTGCGCGCGGTCCAGCAGATGCTGGGCCATGCCGATATCTCGACCACGCAGATTTACACCCATGTGTTGGAAGAACGCCTGCGCCAGCTGGTGGAAACCCACCATCCGCTGGCGTCTCGGAGGGCGCCGGGCTGATCGCTCGGCGTGGCGACGGCAACGTGCTTCAGCGCCCGGCGCTGGCCGGCAGCCTTAGGCCCAGCATTCCCGCAAGACGTCGCAGGCCTTTGCCGCCGCGCGTTGCGGAGGCGGGGGCAAACGCGGTGGCCGGTTCGAAGGCCTTTGTCCGGATCGCGCCAAGGTGATCGTATTCCTCAACCAGATCTGTTGCCCGATCCTGCAACGCGGGGTCCAGGTGTCGGAAGACGGGTTCCGTCATCAGCACGTATTCGCGGGCAGCGACGCTGTTCTTCAACAGGCGGTGAACGATGATCACATCCTCGCCCGCGATCTCCTCGAATTGCCGGATCTTGCGGAAGGCAGCTTCGCCAAGGTGAATGATCGCCTTCAGGCGCAGGTCCTGGATGTTCTGGCAAGCCGCGCAGGGACAGGCTGCGCGGTCGGCGGACAGCTCCTGTGCCTTTGCCCGGAAGCCCGGAAACAGGCCCAGAACCTGCCGGCTGACGTCGCGTGCCGCCGCCGCCTCGTCGCCTGCGATGTTGGCATAGAGAAAGGCCGCGTCGCCCTCGAACTTGTTGAGGATCAGCGGATGGGTGGCCTGGTCGGCGAGGGCCTCGAGGAGCTGGGAAATCACCTCATGGGCATGGGCCAGGCTGTCCCTGTTGAGCTTGATGAACTCCGTGTAGCCACCGATGTCGAAAATCACCAGGGCGACTTTCCTGACGTCCATTGTGTGCTCCGAATCTGTCACCAGGCCTGCCGTGCGCAGGGCCTGCGGATGACGTTCCCGATGGTCTCGTCAGGAGAGTTCTGCCGGACCGCCCACAAGGTTACAGGGGCTGGCGCTGGCAGCCGTGGCACGGCGGGTTGGCCATTCGGGCCCCGCATGGTAGAGAAATTCCCATGAACGTCTTTCTCGATTTCGAAAAGCCGGTCGCCGAGCTCGAAGGCAAGATCAAGGAGCTGCGGCACCTGTCCGATGGCTCCGAGGTCAATGTCGGCGAGGAGATCGGCCGGCTCCAGGCCAAGGCGGAAGCCACGCTGCGCCAGATCTACGGCAAGCTCACGCCGTGGCAGCGCATCCAGGTCGCGCGCCACCCCGAACGCCCGCATTTCTCCGACTATGTCGCAAGCCTGATCGAGGATTTCGTCCCGCTCGCCGGCGATCGCACCTTTGGCGACGACCGCGCGCTGCTGGGCGGCCTTGGCCGCTTCCGCGGCCGCTCCGTCATGGTGCTGGGCCAGGAAAAGGGCAGCGGCACCGAAGGTCGCGTGAAGCACAATTTCGGCATGGCGCAGCCCGAGGGCTATCGCAAGGCCGTGCGGCTGATGGAAATGGCGGACCGGTTCCGCATGCCTATCCTCACCTTCGTCGACACCGCGGGCGCCTATCCCGGCATCGGCGCCGAACAGCGCGGCCAGTCGGAAGCCATCGCGCGTTCGATCGAAGCCTGTCTGAAGGTCGAAGTGCCGCTGATCGCCGTCATCATCGGCGAAGGCGGCTCTGGCGGCGCCATCGCCATCGCCACCGGCGACCGCGTGCTGATGATGGAACATTCCGTCTATTCTGTGATCTCGCCCGAAGGCTGCGCCTCCATCCTGTGGCGCAGCGCCGACAAGGCACGCGATGCCGCCGAAGCCCTGCGCCTCACCGCCGAAGATCTGAAGGAACTCAAGGTTATCGACCGGGTGGTGCCGGAGCCGCTGGGCGGCGCGCATCGCAAGCCCGACGATGCGATCCGCTCGCTCGGCGATGCCATCGCGGAAACGTTGGCCGAGATCGAAGGCGAAGGCGCACGCTCGCGCCGTCTTGCCCGCCGCGAGAAATTCCTCGCCATCGGCACCGCGCTCGCCTGAGCAATTAGCCCTTTGAAACAAGGGGTTTCCTGACCCCTTGCCGCCGGCCCCTGCGACTCCCCATCTATCCGCTTCGGAGGTGGGTCATGGATAACGCCGTCGATTTCATTCTCGATCGCGACGCAGGCGATGCCGTGCCGGAACTGGCAGCGACGCTGCCCACCGGGGCGGCAGCGAATGACGATGCCGCGCTGCTCGACGCCTATTCCAACGCCGTCATGGCAGCCGTCGATGCGGTGGCGCCGGCCGTGGTGCATCTGGCCGTACAGCAGGATCGCCCGGCAGGGGCAAGGGACAAGCGGCCTGGCGGCGGCACCGGCTCGGGCGTCGTTTTCGCGCCGGACGGCTATGTGCTGACCAACAGCCATGTGGTTCATGGTGCCTCGCGCATCATGGCCACGCTGGCTGACGGCCGCATGGTGGCGGCGCGCCTTGTGGGGGACGATCCCGAAACGGACCTCGCCGTCGTGCGGCTCGACACGCTGCATGCGCCGTTTGCGCGGCTGGGCCAGTCGAGCAGCCTGCGCGTCGGCCAGCTTGTCGTTGCC
>CAXNFA010000284.1:0-3636 GCA_964201105.1 Alphaproteobacteria bacterium
CCTGCCGGCGCCACCTGCCCTGCGACACCTTTCGACCTGTGCCCGCATCCTCGGACTGGTCCTGCTTTGTCTCGGCACATCCCCTTCTGATCTCCGCGCACAGCTTGTGGTCGGGCAGAGCAATGGCGCCCTCCATCTCGGTGTCCAAAGCTGTGGCGGTCAGACCTGCCATGGCGCCGACAAACCTTGGCCGAACTCATCCGTCCTGCAGAACGAGTCCCTGGTTTGGGAGCGGCAGGATCTTCATTCCCGTGCCTACCGCACTTTGCTGACGCAGCAGGCGCAGCGCATGGCCAGCAATCTCGGGCTGGCGAACGCAACCACGGCGGCCCAGTGTCTCGATTGTCATGCGGACAACGCGCCGATGGCGGAACGCGGTCCCCAGTTCAACGTGACCGATGGGGTGGGCTGCGAGCGTTGCCACGGCGGCGCCGCCAGGTGGCTTGGTCCGCATGTCTCCGACACCGCCACGCATCGTGGAAACATTGAGGCGGGTCTCTACCCCACGGCCGAACCGATCGCCCGGGCACGCCTGTGCATTTCGTGCCATCAGCGGGTTGATCACCGCCTGTACGGCGCCGGGCACCCCCGCATTACCTTCGAACTCGACACCTACACCGCAAACCAGCCAGCCCATTTCCGCAACGACGCCGACTACAACTTGCGCAAGGGCACGATCAATGGCGTCAAGCTTTGGGCAATCGGCCAGGCGGTCGCGGCGACCACCATGCTCGACACCATCTCGGACTTCGAGGGCGCGGGGGAAGGGCTGCTGCCAGAGCTGGCCCTCTTCGACTGCCACTCTTGCCATCGTAGCACCGCGCCGCATGAGGAAGAGGCGATGCAGGGCCTGCGCGTCTATCGCGCCTTGCCGACGGTGAACGATTCCGGCCTTATCATGCTCGGCATCGCCGCGGAGGCCGTGGCCCCAGACCTTGCCCCAGCCATCCTGGCCGAGACAATGGCCCTGCGCGATGCCGCTACCGGCACCCGCGCCGGCCTAGCGTCCTCGGCCCGGCGACTGAATGAACTGGCGCAGGCCCTTCTCCCCCGACTGGCGGAAAACCCATTCACGCCCAACGAGCAGAGGCTCCTGCTGCAGGCGATCTGGCGCCGGGGCCATGACGGTGCATTCCGCGACTTTGCCGATGCCGAGCAGGCCGTGATGGCGGTCGCATCCATCGTGGCCGCATCGCGGCTACAGGGAAGTGGCGACACGACGGTGGAGGCCGCCTGGCGCGCGCTCGATTCCCTCTATGAAGCGACACGGAGCCAGGATGCCTTCCGGCCGTCCGCATTCCAGCAGGCCTTGGGGCAACTCGCCCCGGCCCCACGATAGAATCTGCAGGTCCTGACCGCCATGCTCCCTCTCTCGCGCGCTCTCGCCGTGGTCTTGTTCGGCTTCATCGGCCTTGGCCTTGCCGGCTCCGCACAGGCCCAGACTACCGACAAGCCCGCCGCAAGTGACGTCCACGCCGCGCTCCTGTCGGAGAACGCCTTTCCCTCCGCCGTGGAATGCGGCGCCTGCCATCAGCGCATCTTTCAGGAATGGGCGGCATCCAGCCACGCCTATGCCTCGATCTCGCCCATGTTTCACAAGTTCGAGCAGGCGATCAACGACCTGAGCTCTGGCACGATTGGCACCTTCTGCGTCCGTTGCCACCAGCAGGTTGGCACCCAACGCGGCGAGGCGCGCGAGCTGCCGCTGTGGGACCGCTCGCCCGTGGCGCGCGAGGGCATCACCTGCATCACCTGCCATCGCGTCAGCGCCCCCTTCGGCAAGGTGAACGGCGAACGCCATATCGAGCCGGGCTCGATTCACGAACCGGTCTACAGCACAGGCGCCGCCGACAACCTTGGCAAGGTCCTGCTGAACCCCGAAGAGTTCGACGTGGCGCCGGCGCCAGGTGACAAGGGCCGGCCCATCCATGTTGGCGCCGTGGCATTCGAGCAGGTCGGCGAATCCGAGTTCTGCGCATCCTGCCATCAGGTGGCGGTCAACCTTGGAATCAAGCTGGAGGTCGTCTGGGAGCAATACCGCGACAGCCCGGCATTCCGTGCAGGCGTCACCTGCCAGGATTGCCACATGTCGAAGAATCCCGGCAGCCCCTCTGGCTACGACGCCTGGCCCGCCGCCATCGTCAACGGCCGGGTGGTGGGCGATCCCAACCGCAAGCATTCCAACCACGGATTTTCCGGTCCTGGCTATCCGATTGCCCATCCGGGCCTGTTCCCCTTCAATCCGCGCAGCCTGCGCTGGTCGATCAAGGACTGGCTCGCCTTCGACTATCGCGCGGGCTGGGGCACGCCGGCGTACGAAGCGGCACTGACGGCCGAAAAAGCGCCAAGCTTTCCCGCCGTCTGGTCGAAGCGGTCGGACCGCGAGGATGCGCGCCTCGTGATTCTCCAGAACGAGGGCACCCTGCGCGAGAAGGAAAAGGAGCGCCGCATCGCCATGGAGAATGCGAGCCGCATCGACGGCCCATTCTTCGACGGCAAGCCTCCGGCCCGCGGCGCGGACCTGCGCCTGCGCTATCGCATCACCAATATCAACACAGGCCACAACCTGCCGTCCGGTTCGCTCGGTGCGCAGCCGGAGATCTGGCTCAACGTCGCGCTGATCGACCCCGAGGGAAAGAATGTCTGGGAATCCGGATATGTCGACAGCAACGGCGACATGGCCGACATCCATTCGCTCGACGTGGCGGACGGGAAGATCGCCTTCGACACACAGCTCTTCAACCTGCAGACCAAGTTCCTGACGACGAACGTGAAAGGCACGGACCGCGAGATGGCCCTGCCCGTCCAGTTCGACATCGACCAGTTGCCCTTCCTGCGCCCGGCGACCCAGCCGACCACGGTGCTGAATCATCCGCCCTTCATCCGCATGGAAGGTCGTTCCATCCCGCCGCTCGGCTACCGGGACGCGAACTACACCGTGCCCGCTGATCGACTGACCAAGCCCGGCACCTACAGCCTGCAGGTGCGGCTGCGCAGCCGTGCGGAACCGATCTATTTCATGCGCTTTATCGGCGCGACACGGGAGATGGAGCAGCGGATCAACGAGATGATGATCGACATCCATCCCTATGCCGCCGCCTTTGAGGTCCGCTAGTGCGCGCGCTGCTCCTCCGACTCACCGTCAGCGCCATTGTTCTGGCGAGTATCGCGCCGGCGGTTGCCCAGGTGCCCCACCGGCGCGACGTTCTGGCTCCCACGACGCCTGGCGCGGCAACACCGGAAGCGGACCACGGCCATGACAAGGCATCGCCAGACATGGACGCGGCAGCGAAACCGCACCCCTTCGACCGCAACCTGTTCCTGCCGGGGCCGGTCTATCCCGCTGGCTCCTACGACGTGGATGCCCAGATCGCCATCTATGGCGGCAAGCGCGCCGTGGAAACGCCCCGGCCGGTGCTGGAGCTTGGTTATCGCCAGTATTCCGAAGGACCACTCGGGGCTGGCATCGACCTGGTCGGCCGCCGCAACCTCGTGCGGCCCCAGCTTCTTGCCTATGGCGACCTGCGAAGCGCGGTCGCCTATAACGACCAGGGCGCGCGGGAGGCCGGGCAGATTGCAACCCGCCTCAATCTCGACATCGATCTCAGGCTGACGGCGACGGAACGGCTGCATGCC
>CAXNFA010000285.1:0-3633 GCA_964201105.1 Alphaproteobacteria bacterium
GAGCGCAACGGGGGCAGGAAGAAGGCACGGAAGATGACCGGTAACAGATAGCCGGCGCTCAGCAGTGTGCCGATGCCAAGGACAATCGGCAGGGCAAAGTCACCGGCAGCGATGGCGCCCTGTAACATCGTCCACTTGGTCAGGAAGCCAGCCGTTGGTGGCAGGCCAATGATCGCGAGGCTCGCGAGCGCAAAGGCACCCATTGTCCAGGGCATGCGCTGGCCGAGGCCGTTGAGTTCGCTTACCCGCTCCTTGTGCGCCGCGGTGTAGATGGCGCCGGCACAGAAGAAGAGCGTGATCTTGCCGAAGGCGTGGGCGACCAGATGAGCGCCAGCGCCCGCGGCGGCGAAGGGCGATGCCACCAGCGTCGCCATGACGATGTAGGACAGCTGGCTCACCGTTGAATAGGCGAGGCGGCGTTTCAGGTTGTCCTCTCGGAGGGCAACGATGGAGGCGGCGAGGATGGTGAATCCGGTCACTGCCAGCAGGATGTCCCGCGAGCCCACGGTGGCCAGCAGGTCGAGGCCGAAGATGTAGAGGGCGATCTTCAGGAGCGTGAAGACGCCGGCCTTTACCACGGCCACGGCGTGCAGCAATGCGCTGACCGGGGCAGGGGCCACCATCGCGGCGGGCAGCCAGCGGTGTAGCGGCATGACGGCGGCCTTGGCGACGCCGAAGACGAAAAGCAGCAGCAGGACCGATAGCACCATCGGACTGGCGTTGCCGGCCAGGATGCCGCCGGGGCGGAAGTCGAGCGTGCCGGCAATGGCCCAGGTCCACAGCATGGCCAGTAGGAACAGGGCAATCGAGGCGCCGACGAGCAGGCCAAGATAAAGCCGTCCGGCGCGTCGTGCCTCGGGCGTGCCGTGATGCGTGACCAGCGGATAGGTGGTCAGCGAGAGCGCCTCGTAGAAGACGAAGAGCGTGAGGAGGTTCCCGCCATGGGCAATGCCCATGGTGCTGGCCAGCGCCAGCGCAAAGCAGGCGAAGAAGCGCGTCTGGTTTGCTTCCTCGTTCGCGCGCATGTAGCCGATGGCATAGAGCGTGGTGACGATCCAGAGGCCGCTCGCCAGCAGGCCAAAGAGCAGGCCGAGCGGTTCGATCTTCAACACCAGTGGCGCGCCGGGCAGGAAGGGTGCGAGCGCCAGGGTTCCGCCATGGCCGGGCGTCAGCAGCAGCGCGACATTGGCGGCGAACAGGCCGACGGCGCTCAGCAGGCTGATCGCATCACGGAAATTGGGCCAGTCGCCGCTAAGCGCGATCAGCAGCGCGCCCAGCAGCGGGATGGCGAGCGTGGCGCCCAGCCATACTTCGGGCCCCATCATGGCGCCACCCCCAGAAGCAGCGTCGCAGCCGTGGTGGCAAGCCTCGTGGGGATCGAGGAATCGACGCCGAAATAGAATATGCCGGCGATCATCAGCCAGAGTGGCCAGAGCATCGACAAGGGCGCCTCGCGCGTCACGGTGGCATCGGCTGCCGGCCGGAAATACAGAACTTCGACGACGCGCAGGACATAAGCCAGGGTCAGCAGCGAGGTGATGAGGACAAAGGCCGCCACAGGCCACCAGCCGCGTTCCAGCGCCGCCAGCACGATGGTCCATTTGCTGACGAAGCCTGCCGTCAGCGGCACGCCGACCAGGCTCATGCCCGCCAGCACCAACGCGGCACTGGTCAGCGGCATACGGCGCCCGGCGCCTGCCAGCTTTTCCAGGCTGGTGCCGCCGAGGCGCAGCGCGAAGGCCGCCGCCGCCATGAACAGGGCCCCCTTGGTCAGCGCATGGCCGAACATGTGCAGCAGCGCGCCGGTCATGCCTTGCGCGGTGCCAATGCCGACACCCAGCACGATGGTGCCGATCTGCGCCAGGCTCGACCAGGCGAGCAGGCGTTTCAGATCCTTCTGGAAGATGGCCGTGGTGGAAGCGACCAGGATGGCTGTAGCTGCCAGCGCCAGCAGGATCGCCTCGGTCGGCAGGCGTTCCAGCACATAGCTGGCACCGAACACGGCAAATGCGACTCGCAGCAGAGAGTAGAGCGCCACCTTGGTTGCTGTGGCCGCGAGAAAGGTGGTGATGACCGACGGCGCATAGGCATAGGCGTTGGGCAGCCACTGATGCAGCGGAAACAGCGCCACCTTCAGCAGCAGGCCGACACTGATGAAGGCAAATCCGACGATGACCGTCCGGGTTTCGAGCAACGGCGCGACGCGCGCAGCGAGGTCGGCCGTGTTGAGCGTGCCGGTGACGGCATAGAGCAGGCCGACGCCGATCAGGTAGAAGGTGGCGCCCACGGTGCCAAGGACGAGATAGTTGAAGGCCGCCGTCAGCGCACGGCGGTCTCGTCCCAGTGCAATCGCGGCGTAAGTGGCGATGGACGAGATCTCGATGAAGACGAACAGGTTAAACACATCGCCGGTCGCCGCCATGCCAAGCAGGCCGGTCAGGATCAGCAGGAAGGCGCTGTAGAAGCGCGCATGTTGCTCGGGGGCGATTTCGTCGGCCACGCTGGCCTGTGCAAACGGCAGGATCGCGGCGGCGGTGCCGCTGACGATCAGCAGCATCAGCACGTTGAACGAGTCGATGGTGTATTCGATCCCCCAGGGTGGCAGCCAGCCACCCATGGCGTAGGAGATGGGTCCCTTCGCTAGCACCAGCCCGGTGAGCAGGATCGCCATGGCGAAGGCGGCCCAGCTTGTCGCCACGGCGAGCAGCCAGGCGGCGAAACCGCCGCGCAGGACGACGCAAAGCGGTGCCGCCAGCAGTGGCAGTACGACCTGCAAGGCAGGCAACTGGGCGATAATCACGCGTTGCGATCCATTTCGGTGATCTCGTCTTCCTCCAGCGTGCCATAGGCCTCGCGGATGCGGACGGCGAGGGCAAGGCCGACGGCCAGCGTCGCCACGCCGACGACGATGGCGGTCAGGATCAGCACATGGGGTAGGGGGTTGGAATAAATGGTCGCCGGGTCGTCGACCAGGATCGGTGGCTCGCCGCCCTCGACCTTGCCCAGGCTGATGTAGAAGAGGAAGACCGAGGCCTGGAACACCGACAGGCCAACCAGCTTCTTCACCAGGTGGCCGCGTGCGATCAGGGCGTAGAAGCCGAGCATCATCAGGGCCACGAAGACCCAATAGTTGACGATGCCGAGGATGCTCATGCGTCGTCCCGCCGCCCGGTGAATTCGAGGAAGACGATGATCATCACGCTGGCAACGGTCAGGCCGACGCCGGCCTCGACCAGCGTAATGCCCAGCTTCTGGCCAGCGACGAAATCGCCCGCCAGAACGCCATAGTCGAGATAGTCGCCGCCGAGCAACTGCGTGGCGATGCCGACGCCGCCATAGATCAGCACGCCGATGCCCGACGCGGGGTAGAGGAAGCCCAGCGGCACCGCGCGCTTTGCCGCGTCGATGCCGAAGACAAGCCCGTAGAGAATCATTGCGGCACCGAGGATGACGCCGGCCTGGAAGCCGCCTCCCGCGCTCGCTTCGCCATGCACCTGCACATAGAGCCCGAACAGCAGAACGAGTGGCACCAGGGCCTTGGTCAGGATGCGGGCAATCGGCTGTTCGTTCATGACGATGCAGCCGGTGGTTTGGGGGCTTTGTCCTTGCGCCGGCGCCGTCCGGACAACAGTA
>CAXNFA010000286.1:0-3627 GCA_964201105.1 Alphaproteobacteria bacterium
AGGTTCACTTCTCCATCACGCAGGACCGTGGCAAGCCCGCTGCGTCGGACCTTCGCAACGCCTAACAGGCTGTTGCGTCTGGCGGATGGTGGCCCTGCGCCGCCATCCGCCTACGGCCTTTTCCAGGCCGTACCCGGATTTGCAAGTTCCCGGGATTGCCCGCTGCGTTGATCGCGCCGGCCGCTTGCCAGACTTCCACTTTCTTCTGATTCGCGGGCTCGCCCGGCAAAGGCCGCCTCGGCCATCGCGTCATCCCTGGATGAGCATTTCCGCCAGCATCAGGATGTCTTCCTCCATCTGTGCCTTCATGCCGCGGTAGAGGTCGCGGATGGAGATGATGCCGTAAATGGCGTCGCCGTCCATCACCGGCAGGTGGCGATAGCCGCGCTCCGCCATCTGGTCGAGGGCGATTTGCACCGAACTGTCGAACTGGATGGTGTCGGGATTGGGCGTCATCACCTCGGCCACCAGCGTGGCCGCGGGCGCGCGCTGCCAGGCCACCACACGCACCAGCGCGTCGCGTTCGGTGAAGATGCCGGCCAGCTTGCCGTCCTCACCCACCACCAGGACGGCGCCAATGCGGCGCACGGCCATCAGATGCGCCGCCTCTTCCACGCTGGTGTAGGTGTGGACGGTAACGAGATCCTGTGGCGCGGACAGGATGTCGGGAACGATGGTGCGGTCGGGGGGCAGCATCAGAAGAACAGCTTCTGCAGGTCGATGGAGGATTCGCGGCCGAGCTTGTCGTAATTCTCGGCCAGCCATTCGTCGGCGACGCGATAGCCCAGCGCGTAGAGCAGCTCGATGAAGCGCGGGTGCACGTTCATCTTGCTCGACGCGCCATAGCGCGCCATTTCCTTCTCCGCCTGCATCATGTGGAAGTAGATGCGGCGCAGGTGGGAGCGGCCGGTCAGGCGATGCTGGTCCAGCATCTGGGTGACGAAGGCGATGGTGCGCATCTCGCGCATCATGGTGGCGTTGAAGCTGATCGAGTTCATGCGGTCGGCGATATCGCGCGCGGTCTGCGGCACCTTGTCGACGGCGATGGGGTTGATCTCGACCAGCAGGATGTCATTCGCCTTGCACTGGTAGAGCAGCGGAAACATGGTCGGGTTGCCCATGAAGCCGCCGTCCCAGTAATGCTCGCCGTCGATCTCCACCGCCTTGAACAGCTGCGGCAGGCAGGCCGACGCCAGCAGCACGTCGGGCGTGATCTCCTTCATCGTGAAAACGCGGATCTTGCCCGTGCGCACGTTGGTCGCCGAGATGAACAGGCGCACATGTTGCACCTTGCGCAGCATGTCGAAATCGATGAGGTCGTCGAGCAGTTCGCGCACCGGGTGATAGCCCGAGGGATTGAGCTGGTAGGGCGAGAACAGCCGGCTCATGAAGTCGAAAGCGTGATAGGCCGGCGAATGGTCGAGGCTGTGATTGTCCATCAGATGCGCGAAGGGCGCGGGCTGGAAGGGCGAATAACGGCTCGCCTCGCCCATGCGTTCCCAGAACTTGCGCAGCACCTCGCGCGCGCCTTCGCGGCCGTCCTTGGCCAGGCCATAGGCGAGCAGCGCGCCATTCATCGCCCCGGCCGAGGTGCCGCTGATGCCTTCGATGAAGATGCGCTTGTCGGCGAGCAGCCGGTCGAGCACACCCCAGGTGAAGGCGCCGTGGCTGCCGCCGCCCTGCAGGGCAAGGTTGATGGTGCGGTAGTCTTCCGGCGGCGGGGTGTCCGCGTTCTAGGTCTGCGCGCCGGCCGCCGGCGTCTTGATGTCGTTGTCCATGTAAGCCCCCGTGGCCGTCAGGTTATCCACAGGCGGAGAAATTTCGCAATGATCTTAGTGCGTTAACCACGCCTGCCGGGCCGGGTGCGACACCGGGGCGGGCCTGCGGGACCGTTTCCTGATAAAAGCAGGCGCGCGAACCAGACCCCTTTCACCAGGCAGTGCGCGGCAGCCGGGTGGGCGGGGCGCTATAAGGACCAGCATGGACCTTTCGAAAATCCCGGCGGGGGTCAATCCGCCCGAAGACATCAACGTCGTGATCGAAATCCCGCAGGGCGGCCTGCCGGTGAAATACGAGCTCGACAAGGCATCCGGCGCGCTGTTCGTCGACCGCTTCCTGCACACCTCGATGCTGTATCCGGCGAATTACGGCTTCGTGCCGCACACACTGTCGGGCGATGGAGATCCCTGCGATGTGCTGGTGGTCAGCCAGACACCGGTGGTGCCCGGCGCCGTCATCCGCTGCCGCCCCATCGGCGCGCTGATGATGACGGACGAGGCGGGCGACGACGAAAAGATCATCGCTGTGCCGGTCGACAAGCTGCACCCCTTCTACAAGGGCGTGCAGAACTACACCGACCTGCCCGAAATCCTGCGCGACCAGATCGCCCACTTCTTCCAGCACTACAAGGATCTGGAAAAGGGCAAGTGGGTGACCATCGTGAAATGGGTCGACCGCGACAAGGCGATGAAGATGATCGTCCAGGGCCTCAAGGCGGCCGAAGGCAAATAGCCGACCTGCATCGACGGCCTGCCACAAAGCAAAAGGGCCGCCCTTGCGGGCGGCCCTTCCGTTGGTCGTCTTTCGGCAGTGCCGAAGACCGGAACAGTGGGTCAGATGCTGCTGCTCGCAGCAGCGGTGATAACCCAGGTCACGGCAACCGCACGAAAATGACAGTGAGACACTGGATCACCTCCTCTCAATTGTTGAAGCTGGGGCGAGTCTAAGGCCGCCGCCGGGGCAAACTCAAGCCCCCGTCGCCACCGCGCTGGCTTATGCCTTCTTCGCCGCCACCGCCTCCAGCTCCAGCAGCACCTCCGGCTTGGCCAGCCCGCTGACATAGACCAGCGTGCCGGCCTGGGCGTGGCTGCCAAAGTATTTCTTCCCCGCCTTGACGATGGCGCCGATGTCGGCCGGGTTGGTCATGTAGAGGTTGGTCTTCACCACATCCGTCACATCCATACCGGCGTCCTTCAGCGTCTGCACGACTTTGGCATAGACGATGTCGGCCTGGGTGTCGGCGTCGGGCGGGGTGAAGCCCTTGTCGTCGGTCGCGGTCTGGCCGCTGATGAACAGGATGCGCGAGTTGGGAGGAATTTCGACGCTGCGGTGCGTGTGGCCGTTGGTCGGGTTGCGGATGATGTTCATGGCTCGTCCTCCGGTCTTGGGTTCGGTGCTCAGGATCGCCCGTCGCGGCGCCGTGGAAAAGGGCGATTTGCATAACCCTTTGCTGGCAACAGGCCTATGGTCGCGGTCATGCGCAGCCCGCGCATGACAGGAGAACGCCATGGCCAAGGGCCAGATGAAAAGCAACCGCGAGAAGAAGAAGCCGAAGGCGGCCAAGCCGGCCACGACGGCGACCGCCAACAGCGTGACCAACACCTTTGCCAAGCCGAAGCCGGGCAAGAAGTAGGCCCTTGCGCGGCATGTCGGGGCGCGGGTTGGGGAAGAAATGGACGGCGGGCGGCGCGCGCCTTGCCGTCCTTGCGCTCTGGCTCGCAGCCGGCCCCGCCTGGGGCCAGGCTTTCGACCAGGGCAGGGCGACGGTGGGCCGCGACGCCGCCAATTCCACCGAGCGCTTCATCACGCATTGCGAAATTCCCGACCACCATTCCTTCTGCGACGGCT
>CAXNFA010000287.1:0-3610 GCA_964201105.1 Alphaproteobacteria bacterium
CAGACCAGTTCGCCGGCCGTGCCGGCCCGGATCGCGGCCACGCGCGCTTCCATGGCCGCGACGGCGGCTTCATAGGGCACGGGATCGTCGGCGACATCCCAGTCTATCAGGGAAACCATGGGTTTTCCGGCGGATTAAGCTTTTGTTCACCATACCCGTATAATCATCCACGGGCCCCCTCCAGATAGGGGCGGCGGAGCGATTTGTCATGGTCGGCAAGGCAATCAACAATGTGACGGTAGAGATCTCGGTCGTGCTCGGCCGGGCGCAGATGCCGATCAACCAGTTGCTGAAGATGGGCCGCGGCGCCGTGATCGAGCTCGACACCACCGTCAACGACCACGCCCTGGTCTTCGCCAACGAACGCCTGATCGCCCGCGGCGAGGTCACCATCGTCGACGACCATGTCGCCTTGACGATCACCGAACGCATTGGCAACGACGACTGAGGGTCCGGCGGGCGGAACAACACCGCTCGTCCTTCGTCAGGCTCAGGACGAGGGCTCGCCACTCAAAACTCAGACCTCATGGTGAGCCTGACGAACCATGAGTGCCGCAAAACACCTCAGTTCGGATTGACCGGCAGTTGCTTTGCCAGTTCCGCCTTCAGGATCTTGCCCAGCGGGCTTTTTGGAAACTGCTCCACGAAGAAGATGCGCTTTGGCACCTTGTAGGGCGCCAGGGTCGCGCGGCAATGCTCGCGCAGATCGTCCTCCGACACGCCGTGGCCGACCACGAAGGCGGCCACTTCCTCGCCCATCCCGCGCGAAGGCCAGGGCACCACGGCGGCGTCATGCACGGCGTCATGCTGGTTCAGCACCGCCTCGATCTCGGCCGGATAGATGTTGATGCCGCCGCGGATGATCATGTCCTTGGTCCTGCCGACGATATAGAGGTAGCCCTCGTCGTCGACCCGGCCGAGGTCGCCCGGGTAGTACCAGCCATCCTTGAAATATTTCTTGGTCTCTTCCGGATTCTTGTAGAAGCCGTCGGGCACCCAAGGTGCGCGCTGCCGGATGCGGCCGATCTGGCCGGCAGGCAGCGGCTGGTCATTCTCGTCGGCGATCTCGAACTCGTTCATGAAGGCCGCGCGGCCAACCGACCCCGACTTGTCCGGCCCTGCGCTCGACGGCAGCGTCGAGACGGCGCCACCTTCCGTCGAGCTATAGAGGTTGACGAAGTTGCGCGACAGCCGCGCCTGCACCTTGTCCCGCTCGTCGGCATGCAGGATGGAACCGCTGGAAATCAGCACGCGCAGGTTGGGAAACAGCACGTCGTCCTCTGGCGGCAGCTCGATCAGGCGGCGCAGCAGCGTCGGCACCAGGAACAGCGATTGCGGATTGCGCTGGCGCACCGCTTCGATCAGCTGGATAGGCTGGTAGGGCGGCGGATGGAAATCCACCGTGCCGCCCAGCATCAGGTGGCCCATGGAAAACCCCCGGCCGCCGCCAAAATAGAGCGGCGTGGCCAGCAGGTGCGTGTCGCGTTCGCAGAAGCCGAGCGTCACCGCCTGGCACAGGAAGCGCAGGATGACCTGCCGATGCGTCAGCATCGGGCCCTTGGGAATCCCCGTCGTGCCCGACGACAGCGACAGCCAGATCGGCGCGTCGGGGTCGGTCGGGAAATCTTCGTCCGGTGTCATCCGCTGGCGGTCGTAGAGCCAGGCCTCATCAACGACGAAACTGCGCACGCCCTCGATCGCGACGGGATCGGCAAAGGCGCCAACGGCGCCGAAGAACTCCGTCACGTTGCGCTTCTCGGCGTCGGTCCAGCGGCAGTCCATCGGCAGCAGCACCGCGCCCATGCGCAACAGGCCGAGCAGCGCGATCAGATGCTCCGCTGTGTCGGTCATGGCGAGCCCGACAATATCGCGTTCCTTCACGCCCTGCTTGCGCAGCATCGTGGCGGTCTGGCGCACCAGCCGGTCGAGCTCGCGATAGGGAATGACCCGTCCCCTGTCGATCAGCGCCGGATGGTCGGGCCGCCGCCAGGCGTGGTAGCCGAGCTTATCGGTGACGTTGGAAAACAGTGCCTGCATGGTCACAGCCCCATTTCGCGAGCGATCAGCTCGCGCTGGATTTCATTGGCGCCCTCGCCAAAGGTGTAAAGGCGCGAATCGCGCCACAGGCGCTGCATGTCGCCCTCCATCGAATAGCCGAAGCTGCCCAGCATCTGCATGCCGTGGTCGGTGACGTATTGCAGGCATTCCGATGCCAGCATCTTCGCCTGCGCCGCTTCCTTGCGGCAGCGCTCGTTCTGGTCGACGAGCCAGGCGAGGCGATAGAGCATCATGCGTGTCGTGTCGACGCGCGTCTGCATGTCGGCGAGGCGATGCTGGACCGTCTGGAAGCTCGACAGCGTGCGGCCGAACTGCACGCGTTCCTTCACATGGGCGATGACGAGATCCACCGCGCGCTGCGACTGGCCTGTCGCGCTCGAGGCCTGGCCCGACCGGCTGAATTGCAGCGTTGACATGAGATGGCGGAAGCCGCCGCCCTCCTGGCCCAGCAGGTTTTCCTCCGGCACGAAGACGCCGTCATAGGCGATATCCCACGAGGTCAGGCAGTTGTTGCCCACCTTCTTCAGCTGCGTCATGTGCACGCCGGGGCTGTCCGGTTCCACCATCAACATGGAAATGCCACGGCCGCCCTGGCTGCCCGCTTCCGAGCGGCAGGCGGTGACGATGTAGTTCGAAGTCCTGGCGTTGCTGATCCAGGTCTTGCGGCCCGTCACCTTCCAGCCGCCCTTCACGCGTTCCGCGCGTGTGATCATTGCGCCGGCATCCGTGCCAGCGCCGGGTTCGGTCAGGCCGAGCGCGAAGCGCAGCTCGCCATTGATTACCCGGGGCAGCAGGCTGCGTTTCTGCGCTTCCGAGCCATAGGTCAGGATCGACATGCCGCCAAAGCCCAGCGTGGTGCCGAAGATCGAGGCCGCCATCGCGGCGTGGTAGCCCAACCGCTCGTTGGCCAGCGCCACCGTCATCCACGACCCGCCCAGGCCGCCATATTCCTCGGGGAAGGGAATCGCGAGCAGGCCAAGCTTCGCATATTCCTTCAGCAGAAAATCGGGCGGCTCATGCGCCTCGTCGCGGCGGCGCACCTCCTCCGGCGGCAGATGCGTGGCCATCATGCGGTCGATCGAATCGAGCAGCGCGCGTTGTTCCGGGTCGATGCTGAAATCCAAGGCGGTCTCCACCCGCGCGGGCGCGGTCTGGCAAAAGGGGGCAGGATCAGAAGTCCTGCCGTCGGCGGGCCCGCAGCATAGCGGGCCGGGCCGGGGCGGGTTCAACGAGTTTTTCTTGCCGGGCGCGTCACGATTTCTGACCGGCCGCTATTGCCACGTGTGCATGCGGCCATTGTCGATCACCCAGTCGCGGAAGGCCATCATCGGCTCGATGTTGGGCGAATCCTTCGGATAGATCAGGAAATAGTCATGCGTGACGGGATAATGCAGGTCGAAGGGGCGCACCAGCCGGCCTTCGTCCAGGTCGGGCTCGACCAGCGCGCTGCGCCCCAGCGCCACGCCGCGGCCGCCGACGGTGGCGTCGATGGCCAGCGTCGACAGGCTGAAGCGGTGGCCACGCGTGGTCGCCAGTTGCGGGACGCCGGCGA
>CAXNFA010000288.1:0-3591 GCA_964201105.1 Alphaproteobacteria bacterium
GGCGGTGAACGATCTCGCCGACCTCAAGCCCAGCATCGACTTTGCGCTGGTGGCGCTGCAGCGCGCCTGGCAGTTGCCGGAGCGCGCGGCCTTTGCCCTTTTTGCCATCGGCCGCACGGTGGGATGGATCGCCCATGCGCAGGAGCAATATGCCGATGCCAGGTTGATCCGGCCGCGCGCGCGCTATGTCGGCGAAGCGCCCAACCCTGGCAAATACGAATAAAAAGAGGCGCCGCAGCCAAAGCTGCGGCGCCCTTTTTGTGAGACCTCGGACCCTTTAGGCCGCGATCTTCTGGTCGACGGTCTTCGCGGCGCCCTGGATCGGGATGCTCCGCGGACGCTTCGCTTCCGGGATCTCGCGCACGAGTTCGACATGCAGGAGACCGTTCTCGAGCTTGGCGTCGACCACCTTCACCGTCTCGGCAAGGTCGAAGCGGCGCTCGAAGGCGCGGCGGGCGATGCCGCGATGCAGGAAGGTGGTTTCGGCCGTGTCGGGCTGGGCCTTGCCCTTGATCACCAGCACATCGGCCTGCTGCACGATCTCGATATCGTCCTGGCCGAAGCCGGCGACCGCCATGGTGATGCGGTACTTGTCCTCGCCGACCTTTTCGATGTTGTAGGGCGGGTAGGTGAAGGCCGATTCATCGACCCGGCTCAGCGAGTCGAGAAGGCGGTCGACATGGTCGAAACCGATGGAGCCGCGCAGAAGGGGAGTCAGAAACTGGGTACGCATGGGCCATATCCTCCAGTGAGCAATGTGGCAGTGGTGCGATCCGCCCTGACGGGCCGGACCGGCGATATGTCGGACCCGAATGGCATCCGACGCCATGGATTTAGGAAGCGGGCTGCTGCCGTCAAGAGGGGACGGGCGCGGAAAAATCGGCCGTCGCAGGCAACAGAAAGCCGCCCGAAGGCGGCTTTCTCATTCAACAAAAAAGCCGCCCGAAGGCGGCTTTTCCGGCGCAGCGCGGACGCGCGCTTTAGACGTCCTTCTTCAGGCCGAAGCCTTCGAACTTCTTGTTGAACTTGGCCACCTGGCCGCCTTCCATGATGCGCTGCGTGCCGCCCGTCCAGGCCGGGTGGACCTTGGGGTCGATGTCGAGCGTCATGGTGTCGCCGGCCTTGCCGTAGGTCGAGCGGGTCTTGTAGGTCGAACCGTCGGTCTGGACGATCGTGATCTCGTGGTAGTCGGGATGGATGCCCTGCTTCATGACCGAATTCCTGCTACGGGTCGCCGAATAAGGCGCGCTGTATAGCAGCCACCCCCACCCGGTGCAAGCCAAGGGCGGACTAGTCGGCCCCTTCTGCCCGGTTCAGGCCGAAATGGTCGATGATTCTGTGGGCTGCCGCCTGCGCATCCATATGGGTGGTGTCGATGGTCAGGCCGGAATCGGGCAGGGCGGGATAGTCCATACCGCCGGAGGCCAAGGCCTGGCGCAGGATTCCGACGTACCGCAGCTTGCGGAAGGCCGCGCGCGACGGCGCCACCAGACGCTCTTCCTGAACCGCAACAGGGCAGGTCAGTCGGACAAACAGCACCTCACCACCCACCGTTTCCACCAGGCGCACCGTTTCAGCAACGAAATCAGGGGCCACGCTGGCCTCGGGCTGGAAGGTGAAGATCAGCGAGCGATTGGCCCGCGCCGCTTCGGCAAAGGCGGCCCGCCAAATGGCGGCGCGCAGGCGAATGAAGCCCGGACTGCCGAAGTCGAACAGCGCCAGTGCCGCATCCACCGCGAGGTGGTTGTGGAACAGGGGCTGGCCGGTAAGCCGGCTGAGTGCCGTTCCGACCGTATATTTGCCGACCGCGGCAGGACCATGAAGGAAGACGAGCTTCATTGCGTGGCGATAACCCGGGCGGATTGGTTGATGCAAGCTGCGAAAAGCGGGGTGGACGCCCGCGCCGGCCGCATGCGAGCGTTGCAGGAATGCCGCCCGCGTATTCTGGGAGCGACCATGACCAAGACCCTGCTGATCGCCGCCGTCGCCATGCTCGTGCTGATGGCGATCGCCGACTTCTTCTGGCTCAACACGGCGACCAAGTGGCTCTACCGGCCGCGGATCGGCCATCTGCTGGCCGACAAGCCCAACATGGTGGCGGCCGTGGCCTTCTACCTGCTCTATGGCGTGGGCGTCGCCGCCCTGGTGCTGCGGCCGGCGGTGGCGGCAGGCTCGCCCGGCATGGCGCTGCTTTGGGGCGCGGTCTTCGGTCTGGTGGCCTATGGCACCTATGATCTGACCAACCACGCGACGATGAAGGGCTGGTCGGCCACCGTCACGGTCGTCGACATGGCCTGGGGCACGTTGCTCACCGGATTCACCTCGGCGGCGGCGGTCTGGATCGCGCAGAAGCTTACGTGAAGCTTGCACACGCCGGGGTGCCGGGCGCTGCGTCCCCTGTGTTAGGGTCACGCCCCCAACCGTGAGCTGAAGGACCACAGAATGCCCCGCTCCCCGACGGTCGCTGGTGCCGAGGACCGGCCGAAAAGCCGCGAGCTTGGCAACTTGCGGCATGTCTTCCGCTTCGCCGTGCCCTATTGGCCGGTGGCGCTGGGCGCGCTGGCCGCGCTGATCGTGTCGTCGGCGGCGATGCTGGGGCTGGGCCGCGTGCTGCAGCTGGTCATCGACCGCGGCTTCAGCAGCGAGACGGGCGCGGGCCTCGACCGCTTCTTCCTGCTGCTTCTTGGCGTGGTGATCATTCTCGCGCTGGCCACCTTCACGCGCTACTACCTGGTCATGTGGCTGGGCGAGCGCATCGTCGCGGACCTGCGCAGCGCCGTCTTCGGCCGCATCATCTCGCTGTCGCCGTCCTTCTTCGAACTCAACCGCACGGGCGAGGTCGTCTCGCGCATCACCACCGACACGACGCTGGTGCAAAGCGTGGTCGGCGCCAGCGCCTCGGTGGCGCTGCGCAACCTGCTCACCTTCTTCGGCGGCGCCATCATGCTGGTCTTCACCAGCCACAAGCTGTCGGCGCTTATCCTGCTGGTCGTGCCGGTCGTGCTGGTGCCGATCATCTTCTTCGGCCGCCGCGTGCGCCAGATGTCGCGCGGCACGCAGGACAAGGTGGCGGAAGTGGGCGCGATGGCGAGCGAAAGCCTCTATGCCATCCGCACCGTCCAGGCCTTCGTGCATGAGGACGAGGACCGCCGCGGTTTCAGCCAGCGCGTCGAAGGCGCCTTCAAGGCCGCGGTGCGCCAGATCCGCTCGCGCGCCTGGCTCACGCTCAGCGTCATCCTGCTGGTCTTCGGCGCCATCGACGGCGTGCTGTGGATCGGCGCCAAGGACGTGGTCGCCGGCACGATGACGCCGGGCACGCTCGGCGCCTTCATCTTCTACGCGATCATGACGGCGGGCTCGCTCGGCGCGCTGTCGGAAGTCTATGGCGACATCCAGAAGGCCGCCGGCGCCGCCGAACGGCTGGGCGAACTCCTCAACGCAGAACCCGAGATCCGCACGCCGCAGCACGCGCTCGCGCTGCCCGAGCCGCCGCGCGGCACGGTGGCGCTGGAACATGTCACCTTCCACTATCCGACACGGCCCGACATCGCTGCGCTGCAGGATTTCTCGCTCAACGTCGCGCCGGGCGAA
>CAXNFA010000289.1:0-3589 GCA_964201105.1 Alphaproteobacteria bacterium
GAGGCGAACCAGCGGCCGCCTTCGCCGTCGAGGCCGACATAGACGCGGGCGCCATCGCGCTCCACCACGCCCATGCTGTCGCCGGGGGCGCCGCCTAGCGCGCGGTAAAGATCGTAGGTGCGGCGCACGGCGCGGATCAGCGACTGGTCGCCAGGCGACAGCGTGCTGAAGCCTGCCGTGGCCTGCACCGGCTTGTTGAAGTCGACATAGAGAGCCGGCGTCTTGCCCGTGGTCGGCGTGGCGTTCGCGTTGCCGGCGATCTCGCCGGTGATACGGTCGACCACGGCGCGGAAGTCGGCACCGCCTCGCACCTTGATCGTGTCGGCGGCCTGCGCTGTCGATATCACACCCAGCGTCAGCAGCGCCGCCGCGAAAAGACGAAACCCGTTCATGTTCAAACCACCGTCATGCAGCGTTTCGGCACGCGCAGGGACGTGCCGCGCGAGAACCATGTCACCAGCTGGTTGCCCGTGCAGGCCGACCGGGTGATGCCGATCTGGCCGAAGGAGGGCAGCTTCACGTCGCGAATCTCGACGCGCAGGAATTCGCCTTCGTCGAAGCGCACCAGGCCGCACCAGCGCGCCTCGTTGCCATAGATGCCTTCCTGCGTGCAGACCTCGCGGTTGATCAGGTCGGACTGCAGCGCCAGGGTGGGATTGTTCGACGAGCCACGTCCCGCCTGCAGGGCCGCCGAGGTTGCCGGCATCGGGTTGTTGACCGACACCACCGGTGCATCCGCCGAGGCCGGCGCGTAGCCGGCCTGTGCCGCTCCCACGATCGTGGCGCCGCCGCGCGACACCTGGCGCAGGCCATTGAGGCGCGTGTTGGCCAACACGGCCGACGGCGCCGAGGGATGATTCAGCAGCACGGCCTCATAGGCCTTCTCGGCTTCGAAGAAGCGGCCCGACATTTCGAGCTGATAGGCCTGGGCGAACAGCGTGTCGGCGATGGCATTGCCCTGAACCTGCGGCGCGGCGACGGAAGGCACAGCGGCCATCTGCATCGCCGGCTGGACCTGGCGCTGAGTCTGGACGGGCGCGGGCGGCGCCACGTAGACGGGCGCGGGCGCGACATAGACGGGCGCGGATTCGGCATAGGACGGCGCGCGCAGGATCTGCGCCTGTTGCGACGATGCGGCGGAGGCGGTGATGACCCACGGCCCATCCTGCCCGGCATATTGGGCCGCTGTGTCGCGCACATCGGCGCCAGCGGGGGCGCGCAGTACCGGCGCGCTGTTGCGCGCGGCAGCCGTATTGCGGGCCGGCGGCGGACGCAGCACCGGCGCGGCAGACGCGGCCGGCGCGGCCATCGCCACGGGCATGGCGGCCAGCGGCGCATTGCCACTGCTGACCACCCAGGGACCATCGCGCCCGGCATATTGATCAGCCAGCGAAGCCATCGGGCTGGAGCCACGCTGCGCGCGCAGCGCCGCGGGCTGCGTCCCGGCGAAGGGACGGACCACCGGAACGGCGGCGGAGGGCGCCATCATGGCGACCGGCGTGGCGGGGGCGGCCATCGCCGGCGGCGCGGCCATCATCGCCGGCTGGACCATGGCGGTTTGAACAGGGGCCGGCGCCAAGCCGGTCATGCTCGCGGCCTGGACGACCGGCTCCTGGCGGACCGGCGGCGCGGCGGACACGCGGTCCATCGCTGGTGCAGTGGCGGTGGCGCCGGAGACAAGGCGCTGGTTGGCAGCGCTGGTGGTGGCGGTCGCCTGCGGCGCGGCCAGCGCGGCCTGGGCCAGCAGGGTGCCACCGGCGCTGTTGCGCTGGCGGCGCCACGAATCAACCTCGTTCATCGACATGTCGCGCTGGGCCATCAGCGTGCCGCCGGCATAGCTGGCGCGCACATGACTGCCATCGGCCTTCACCACCGTGAAGTCGCCGTCGCGCGCGCCGTTGCGATAGGCACCGACCACGACCTGGCCGTCGGGATAGGTGGTGACAACCTCGCCGTCGAACTCGCCGCCACGGAAGACGCCGACATTGCGTTCCGTCTCGATATTCTTGACGTACCAGATCAGCGTGCCCTGGCCTTCGAGCTTGCCGTCCTTGCAGGCGCCATACCAGCGAATGGTCTCGTCTTCATTCGCGAAGGGATTGCTGGTGGCGCAGCGGCTGACCGCATCGACAATCATGCCCGGCTGCGCGACTGCGACGGCCAGCGGCGAATCGCCGGCCGATGGCGGCACGGACGGCATGGCCGGGCCCGCGGCAACGGCGGCGGGGCGGACGGTGCCCCGGGGCATCTGCGGCTGCTTCGGCCCCATGCCGGGAATGATGCTGGTGACGCTCTTGTAGCCGGACGAGACCATGCCGGCGCCGGGCAGTTCGCTCATGAACGAACAGCCGCCCATGGTGAGGGCAATGGCGGAAGTCGCCAGCCCCAGGCGCATGTTGATTCCGATCACGGCAGCTTCCCCCGGTGAATCTGGGACAGACCCTTTGCCCCGCGGGGATTATAGAAAATATCGTCGGCTTTGACACCTCCGGGCGCCCGCCGGAGCCAAGCTTATTTCTGCGGGCCGGACGGCGGCGGCAGATTGGACCAGCTGCGGGCCCAGCGGCGCAGGATGTAAGGCTTTTCACCGCTCGGCGTTGTCCAGGCGACGGCGTCCCAGACCAGGCTGCGGCCACCCGGCAGCGTGACCGTGGCGCGCAGGCCGAAGGCATCGGCCTCCGATTCCTCGGCATAGTCCCCCGCTTCGGCCAGGACAGGCGGCTGCCCGCCTTGCGGATTGGCCTGCCAGGCGGCGCGGCGGTCGAGGAAGGCGGCGATGCCGGGCGGCGACAGGCCCGGCACGGCGGCCAGCACCGCGGGCGAGGCGGCCAGCGGCTCGATGCCCGCTTTCAGGCAATCCACCGTCAGGTCGGGCGCCACACGGTCGAGCAGCACCGGCGTCATGCCCTTCACCTGGGCGAGCTCCGCCACCGTCTCGAAAGGCCCGTCGCGCGCGCCGCTGCGGCGGCCGAGCGCACGGTAGTCATTGTCCTCGGCACCCTGCGGACGGCGCTGGCCGTCGGGGTCGCGCCAGTCGAGGATGGCCTGGGTGATGGCGAAGGCGTCCTCGCTGGACGTGTGCCGCGCCAGCAGGCCTTCGATGAGACGCGCGCGGCCGGTGTTGAGATCGACCTTGCCGCATTCGTCGCGGATCTCGATGTCGATGCGGATGCCGTCTTTCTCCTCGACCCGGCGTTCATAGCCGGTGATGGCGGCGCCCGCCGCCGCGCTGGGCGCCAGCAGCCGCTCGATGCCGCGGTGGATCGCGCCCTCCGCCAGCGCGCGGGCCTCCGCCTCGCCGTTCAGCGCAAAGACGGCCTGCGTTTCCGACCGCGTGCGGCTGGCAATCGCCAGCGCCACGCCCGCCAGCAGCACGAGCAGCCAGAGCACCGCAATGATCGCGATGCCGCGCTGGTTCGGGGGCACGCGCGTCATCGCGGCTGTAGCCCCAGTTGCGGCGCAACGATGAGCGCCGGCCACAGCGGCTTGCCTGCCACCGATGGCTCAACCTCAAGGCGCACAAGGTCGGGCAGGCTGGCCTCGTCCTTCCACTCGGGATACCACTGGCCCTGCGTCGCGCGCGCGCGTT
>CAXNFA010000290.1:0-3573 GCA_964201105.1 Alphaproteobacteria bacterium
CAGCACGCCGAAGAAGTATTCCTGACCCTTTTCCAGGATCGCCTTGGCCTCTTCATAGGTCGGCGCGATGGAGCAGTTCATGCCCACCATGAAATCCTGGGCCGTGGGCGTCCAGCCGAAGGACTTCGCGTCCTCGTGGTAGCGCGCCATGATCTTCTTCGCGTCGTCCAGGCTGGAGATGCCCAGCACGCCGGCGATCGCCCGGTGCTTGGCGGCCAGGCGCGAGGACATCTCGCTCGACACCGACATCAGCAGCGGCACTTCCTTCTGCACCGGCTTCGGCCAGATGGACACGGCGCGGAACTGGTAGAACTCGCCTTCCCAGCCGAAGGGCTCGGGCTCGCTCCACGCCTTGCGGATGAGCTCGACCGCCTCGAACATGCGGCCATAGGATTCGTCCGGCGGGCAGTTATAGGCGACATATTCGTGCGGGATGCCACGCATGAAGCCGGCAATCAGGCGGCCGCCCGAGATCGCGTCGATCATCGCGTATTCCTCGGCAACCCGGATCGGGTTGGCGATCGGCACGATGTTGCCCGACATCAGGATGCCGGACCGCTTGGTGTTGTGCGCCAGGATCGACCCGATCAGGTTCGGGTTCGGCATCAGCCCATAGGGGCTCATGTGATGCTCGTTGCAGGCGATCCAGTCGAAACCGACTTCCTCGGCATAGATCTTGTCATCGATATAGGTGCGCATCATCTGCGCGCCCTTATCGGGATCGAACTGCTTGTTCGGGACCGGCCAGTCCTGGCCGGCTGCCTTGATGTCGGTATAGGGCATGTGGTGGGTGTAGGAAAACCGCACGGCAATGCCTCCTTCTTCTGCGAGTGACTGGATAGCGTGACGACATGCTAGCACCACCCTTCCGGTCCGGCAGGGGGTCGCCGGAGGCCGCCCACGCTGCGGGCGGGTGGTCAGCCCAGCGCGCGGCGGGCCCGTTCGACGGCGGCGTGCAGCACCTCGGGGTAATAGGTCTTGATCGGCTGCAGGCGGGCCAGGCCATCCCGGACCGCAGCGGCCCGGTCCTGCAACTCCCCCGCCGTGGCGGCCAGCAGCCGGGTCGCGGCGGTGCCAGCGGCCTCCTCGCGCGTGTTCGCACCCGGGGCGATGGACACCGACACCAGGAAGTCGACGACGGGACGGACATCGGCGCGGATTTCGAAGGTCACGGCGTTGATGTCATCGCCGATGTCGACCTGGGAGACGGCGGCCAGGCCGGCGCGGGCCGCGTCCTCGATCAGGAGCAGCAGAAAATAGCCCAGCACGGCCTCGGCGGCGCGGGCGACCGCCATCTCGTGGCAGGCGAAGCCCATCTTGATGGTCCGGTCGCTGGCCACTTCGCCGCTGAAGCCGATCTCGACCTCGGCGCTGCCCTTGGTCTGGCCGGCCACCCTCAAGAGCTTCGGCAAGATGATGAAAGGCTCGAAGTGGAAGAAGAAGGATTATCAGGATCTCCTGTGCCTGCTCTTCGCCATCACCAAGATGATCCGCACCAAGGGCCCGATCGCGGCGGAAAAGCATATCGAGGCGCCGGAAGAAAGCGCGCTGTTCCAGGAATATCCCCGCATCCTGAAGGACAAGTTCACCATCACCTTCATCTGCGACTACCTGCGCATGATGACGATGAACTTCGACGACGTGCACCAGGTCGAAGAGATCATGGAAAAGCAGCTCGAGAAGCACCACAAGGAAGAGATGCGCGGGTCGGAAGCGCTGCAGGCAATGGCCGACGCGCTTCCCGCGCTGGGCATCGTCGCCGCCGTGCTCGGCATCATCAAGACGATGAGCAAGATTGCCGAGCCGCCGGAAATCCTCGGCGCGCTGATCGGCGGCGCGCTCACCGGCACCTTCCTCGGCGTTTTGCTCGCCTATGGCATGGTTGGGCCCTTCGCCACCCGCATCAAGCAGGTCGTCGATGACGATGCGAAATTCGCCAACATCATTCGCGACATCATGGTCGCGCATCTGCATGGCAACTCGCCGCAGATTTCGGTCGAGATCGGCCGGCAGTCCGTGCCGTCCAAGATCAAGCCGAGCTTCTACGACCTGGAAGAAGCGCTCGCCAACGTGCCCGCGGCCTGACCGGGACGGCCTGTTCCGCCGGCATAAAAAAGCCCGGCCCTTTTTTGGGGGCCGGGTTTCAAGCAGGAACCAGACTAAACTTTGCAAGACCAACGGCACGAGTGTGTGAGTCCTGCCGTTGGTTGACCAGTGACGCGGATCACAACCGCGCCGCTTTGCCGGGGCGCCAATTCCCCAGTGTTTTGCAGGGTTTCTAGCGTCCGCCCATCATTCGCCCGGTCAGCGGCTGGCCGGTCAGCAGCGAGACCAGATGCGCCGCCATCAGGATGACGGCGATACCGCACAGGAACTGGATGGCGCCGTGCGGTATCAGTGACGGATCGCCCGGGACTTCGCGGCGCACGCGCCAGACGGACCAGGCGAAGACAGCCGCCGTGCCGGCCAGGATGAGGAGTGTGACGGTGAGGGTCATGGGCGGGACTGTTGACGATGTCAGCCTAGCAGGATGCCCGGGCGCCCGCCCGTGCGGTGCGCCGTCGCAGTGCAATTTCGACCAGTGGGGTTGCGCCGCCGGGGCTGGCCGGGGTAACCCGGACGCATGAACTCTTTCCTTCCTGGCTTCCGATGACAGACGCCCAGCCCGCCGCGCCGCCGCCCGTGTCGTCCAGCCGCTGGCATTGGGTGGCCGGCGCAGTAACGCTGGTCGTCTTCGGCCTCGCCATCTGGGTGCTGGCGCGGGAACTGGCGTCGATTTCGCTGCGCGACCTGCTCGACCGCGTCAACGCGCTGTCGACCAGCGCGCTTGCCTGGTCCTTCGGCCTGACGGTGGCGAGCTATCTCGTCCTCACGATGTATGACGTGCTGGCGCTGCGCCACATCGGCAAGCGCGTGCCCTATCCGCATGTCGCCTTCGCCTCCTTCGTCGGCTATTCCTTCAGCCAGAATGTCGGGCTTGGCTTCGTGACCGGCGGCTCGGTGCGCTATCGCATCTATTCCGGCGCCGGCCTGCTGGTCAGCGAGATCACCGAAGTCGTCGCTTACTGCACCTTCGTCTTCACCTTCGGCATCATCGTCGCCATCGGCATCACGCTGGTACTGGACCCGAAGGATGCGCGCCTGCTGCTCGGCCTGCCGCCGGGCGTACTGGTCGGCATCGGCGCCTTCATCCTGGTCGCGGCGGTGGCATATCTGACCTGGACGGCCCGCCGCCCGGGCCCGCTCAAGCTGTTCAGCCTCGTCCTTCGCGTGCCGGGCTTCTGGACCAACCTCGCCGGCATCGGCCTTGCCCTGGTCGATCTCGCGCTGGCCGCCAGCGTGCTCTATGTGCTGCTGCCGCCCGACGTGGTCGTGTCCTTCCCGCTCTTCCTCGGTGCCTATTGCCTCGCCATCGCGGCTTCCGTGCTCAGCCATGTGCCGGGCGGCATCGGCGTGTTCGAGGCGGTGATGATCGTGTCGCTGCCGGGCGTGCCGGTCGATGCGCTGGTCTCGGCCATCATCATCTATCGCATCGTCTACCTGATCCTCCCGCTCGCCTTCGCCGCGCTGCTG
>CAXNFA010000291.1:0-3567 GCA_964201105.1 Alphaproteobacteria bacterium
CCTGGCACTGCTTGTTGAGACGGCCGGCAATCGCCGCATGGGCACCCACCACCGAAACGATCCAGGCGGTCGACGAGCAGGCCCGCGCCAGCACGCGCGCCGCATCGGCATGCGCCGCCCAGCCCATGCCATAGCCGCCATAGCGCTTCGGCTGCAGGATGCGCAGGAGCCCTGTGTCGAACAGGTCGCGCATCGTCTCATCCGGCAGGCGGCGCAGTTCCTCGGTCTTCTTGGCCCGCTCGCGCAAGCTGGGCAGCAGCGATTCCGCGCGCTGCATCAGCTCGGCGTGGGTCGGCACCTTGGTCTTGAGTTCGGCAACGGCCATGGATGTGTCTCTCCCGGTGAATTCGTTGTTGTTGGCCGCGCTCTACGGCGCCGCCTTCTTCAATTCCGCATCGACGTGATGATCGCCTGTCGGCAGGCCCAGCAGCAGCTTTGCATAGGGCAGCAGGTTGCGGTCCCAGTTGATGCCGATCTGCGTCGACATTGCCGCCACGTCGCGATAGTGGCGCTGCACCGGGTTGCTGTCCTGCAAGGACAGTGCGCCCAGCTGCTGCACCAGCCGTTCCGTCGCATTCAGGCACAGCCGCGCGGCGAAGGCGCGGTCGCGGTTGATTTCCAGCCGCTGGGCGCCGGGCACGGGCGTGCCGGCATTGCCAGCGCGGCGCAGCACGCGGATGTGTTCCTCGATCAGCATCAGCGCGGCCTTCAGTTCGCCGCCCGATTCGGCAAGGCGCAGCTGCACCGGCGCCATCTCGTCGATGCGGGCGCCGCCCATCACGCTGCTGCGGCCGCGCGTCTGCTCGACATAGGCATTGAAGGCGCCTTCCGCCGTGCCATAGAGCGGCCCCAGCAGGCTGGTGCCGACGAAGGGATGAAAGTCGCAACTGTAGACATAGGACTTGCCGACGCGGGCGCCCGGAGGGTTGGCGCCGAGCCAGACCGAGGCAGCGAGCGTGCGATGCTCGGGAATGAAGACGTCGTCGAGCAGGATGTCCTTGGTGCCGGTGCCCCGCATGCCCGAGACGAACCAGGTGTCGACGATGCCGAATTCGCCGGCGGGCACCGCCATCTGGTAGCGGTCGGTCTCGCCCTCGACCTCGACCGGCACGACGCCCCAGCCGGCATGGTCGATGCCACTGGCGAAGCCCCACTGGCCCTTGACGCGGAAGCCGCCCTTTTCGCGCACGGCCTTGACGCCTTTGCGCGCGACGGACGCCGTGCAGATCAGCATGTCAGGCGTCTTGCCCCACACCTCGTCCTGCAGCTCGGGCTTCATGCGGCCGACGAAGGAGGCATGCGAGCCGACGACGGAGGCGATCCAGGCGGTGGCCGGACAAAACTTCGCGATCTCGCGGCCGATCGAAAACTGCGCGCCCCACTCCAGTTCGAAGCCGCCATAGCGCTTGGGCTGGAAATAGCGCAGCAACTCGGCGTCGAACAGCGCCGCCATGGTTTCCTTCAGCAGCGTGCGGTTCTTCTCGGTCGCCTCGGCGCGGGCGCGGAAGGTGGGGCCAAGGCGCCGGGCGCGCTCGACCAGTTCCGCTTCCATGGCCAGCGGGTCGCTCGCCACGGGACTGGGGGATTCAACTTCCTGGATGGCCATCGACGGCTCCCTGATGCACACACGAAACCTGGCCGCTTCATCACGTTGCGGCCGCGAGGGCGCTGCAAATCCCCGCCCCTGTTCTCGCATGGCGGGCCAAATCCGTCCAGCAACCGCCCCCGTCTGACCGGCAGGCGGACGTCCCCGGCAGGTGTGACGGGCCGCACGCAACGGGCGAATCACAGGTTGAAACAGCAGCGGGTTTGTTACAATGCGTTTCATTGTCGATCGGCAGGAACGGGGACGCCTGACCGCTTCGGCAGGTCTGGCGTGTTGGTTGTTCTGTTTCAGGAGTCCCCGCTATGCTTGCTTTTCGCCAAGCCTTCCTGGCTCTTGCCCTCCTCCTCCTCCCCGCGCTGGCGGCAACGGCCCAGGCCGCCGATGCCCTGGTGAGCGCGGCCTGGGTGCAGCAGAACCTGCGCGCGCCCAACGTCGTTTTCCTCGACGTCCAGTCGGGGCGCAACTATGAGCGCCGCCATGTGCCGGGCGCCGTACACACGCGCTACCCCGACGACGGCTGGCGCAAGATCCAGTCCGACGGCCGCATCTCGCTGCCCACGCCGGTCGAATTCGCCACGATGATGGGCCGGCTCGGCATCCGCAACACCGACCATGTCGTGCTGGTGGCGACCGGCGGCTCCGACCGCGACATGTCGATCGCGACCGACATCTACTGGACCCTGCTCTACTTCGGCCACGAGGA
Organism: Alphaproteobacteria bacterium; assembly: GCA_964201105.1. Taxonomy (GTDB): domain Bacteria; phylum Pseudomonadota; class Alphaproteobacteria; order SHVP01; family SHVP01; genus CANJEJ01. The sequence continues at coordinate 2,310 of CAXNFA010000291.1, forward strand.
GGTCTCGATCCTCAATGGCGGCCTGAACGCCCTCAACGCCCTGGGCGGCGGCCGTGACCGCGAGGTCCACACGCGCCCGGCGGCGGAATATGTCCTGGGCCGGCGCCGCGCCGCCATCCTCGCCACCGCCCGCGACGCGATCGGCTCGATGGGCGTCGGCGCCATGGCCGACCACCGGCCGCAGGCGCAGTGGCTTGGCCTCAACAAGGTCAGCTATGTGCCGGTGCCCGGCTCGATCCCGACGGCGAATTCGCTTCCCGGCGACTGGCTGATGAAGGACGGCGGCGGCTTCTTCCGCGAGAAGGACGAACTCACCCGCATCTTCGAGTACACCAAGGTCGCGACGCAGGGCAAAACCATCCACATCGGCAACTCCTCGATGGAAGGCTCGCTCGGCTGGTTCGCCGCCTATGAAATCCTCGGCAACAAGAATGCCCGCCTCTATGCCGGCGGCATGGCCGATTGGGGCCGCGACCCGCAGAACCCCGTGCGCATCCACCTCGGCATCGACAGCGCCCCGGCGGGCAACTGAGGCAGCTTAGCCCTACCCCTGCACGATCTGCTGCAGGGCGCCGGAGCCGGGGTTGCGGACCGTCGTCACCGTGCGGGCGCCCAGGCCGGGCAGGTCGAGCGTCATGCGCGGGGTATAGACCTCCACGCCCATCTTCGCGCATTCCTTTTCGACCCAGTCGAGGTCGGGCACGACGAAGGACTGGGCGAGATAGCCGATGTTGGGCGCCACCGCGATGGGCGTCATGTCCGGCACCGGATAGTTCAGCGGCTGCGACATCGCGATCTTGCCGAACATGTGGTTGCCCTGCATGAAGGTGACGTGCGTGCGGCCGCCCTCGGGCACGCGCTGGAACTTCACATAGCCCGGCGAATCCAGCACCTGGTTGATGTGCACGCCCATCTTCAGGATCGTCTGGTAGAAGGCCTGCGCCTTGTTGATGTCCTTCATGCAGGAAGCGGTGGTGACGACCGGCGTGAAGCCGGTGCGCGTGCGGCCATGCTCCTCGACATAGGCCTTCATCATGCCGATGCGCTGCTTCGGGTCGGTGGCGGCAAGCTCGACCCAGTTGATCAGCACGCCATCCGGGCCCTCGAACACCACCTCGATCGGCGCGCCGACATTGCCCTCGAACTTGTGCTGCACCGGCTCCGACCAGAATTCATAGCCGAGCTTCTGGAAGCGCTCGTATTCCTTCCAGATGTCGGCCGTGTAGAAGTTGAGGTTGAACAGGCCATAGGCGCGCGG
>CAXNFA010000292.1:0-3558 GCA_964201105.1 Alphaproteobacteria bacterium
GTCGCCAACCAGCCGATGGTGCTGGCTGGCTGCCTCGACATCGATTCCTCGCGCAAGGCCGCGCGCTTCGTTCGTTTCTGTGATTGTTTCCACATTCCCATCGTCACCTTCGTCGACGTACCGGGCTTCCTGCCGGGCACCGACCAGGAGTTCCGCGGCATCATCAAGCATGGCGCCAAGCTGCTCTTCGCCTATGGCGAGGCGACGGTGCCGAAGGTCACCGTCATCACCCGCAAGGCCTATGGCGGCGCCTATGACGTGATGAGCTCCAAGCACCTGCGCGGCGACATGAACTATGCCTGGCCGTCGGCCGAGATCGCGGTGATGGGGCCGAAGGGCGCGGTGGAGATCATCTTCCGCAGCGAGGCGAACGACCCCGCCCGCATCGAGGCGCGCACGCAGGAATACCGCGAACGCTTCGCCAACCCCTTCGTGGCAAGCCACCGCGGCTTCCTCGACGACGTCATCATGCCGCGCAACACCCGCTTCCGCATCTGCCGCGCGCTCGAGATGCTCTCAACCAAGGAACTCGAAAACCCCTGGAAGAAGCACGACAACATTCCATTGTAATGGATGGGCGATGACCGAGGCCATTCACGCCGGTCATTGCCTCTGCGGCGTCATTTGCTTTGAATTTTCCGGCAAGCCGCTGTTGTCGCGCATTGCCACTGCAACAACTGCCGCCGCCACACGGGCGCGGCGGTGGCAACCTTCGTCGGCGTGAAGACCGAGCAATTGCGCTGGCTTGGCAATCCGCCCACGGCCCTCGCTTCGTCACCTGGTGTGCGCCTGATCTTTTGCCAGACCTGCGGTGGTGCGATCACCTATGAGGGCGAGAGCTTCCCGGCAGAATTGCACATCCATATCGGCGTGCTCGACTGTCCCGGTGCCTTCGTGCCCAAGGCCCATGTGTGGGCAAGCCAGAAACTCGGTTGGCTGCACCTGCGCGATGGTGCCCCACGTTTCTCGCACATGGGGAAAGGCGATGGCGACCCCGCCTCAGATCCCGAGGGATTGCTCTAGCGAGTAGCTGCCCGCTTTCGCCCGCGCCTCTAGAGGAAGATGAAATAGATGATGGCAAAGGCCACGATGATGCCCGCCAGGCCCCAGCCCAGCATGTAGCGCACGTTGTGGCCGGTCACGCCCTGGCGGACGCGGGATGTCTGGGTGTCGTCGGGGCGGGCGGTGGAGGCGGGTGGTTCGATGGGCGCCATGAAAATCCTCCGGGGGAGTGTCGCTGCAGGCAGGGTCTGCCCATGAAGGGATAACGCAAGGCGGGGGCCCTGGTTCGGCCCGGCAACGGGCTCTTTCGCGCAGAATGTGAATAATCTGGCAGGAATTTGGTCTTTAAAGTGCCCGAATGTTGCCAATATGTACCTGTGGACAGATCAAACATCGTCCCCAGCCGCTGATGCCGGTTGGACTGCAGGGACGGGGCCGCTAGACTCGCTCCGAGCCTGTCGCCCACGTGGCCCCAGGCGCCGCTTCCCGGCGATGGCCCATTGTTTTCGCAGGGAAAAATTGACTTCGCTTTGTCACATTCCATTTTCGCCGTCGCACCCTCCGCGAGTCGCATGTTCCAGAAAATCCTCATCGCAAACCGTGGCGAAATTGCCTGCCGCGTCATTCGCACGGCGAAGCGCATGGGCATCAAGACGGTTGCGGTCTATTCGGATGCCGACGCCAACGGCCTGCATGTCGAGATGGCGGATGAGGCTGTGCATATCGGCGGCGCGGCGGCAGCGCAGAGCTACCTGAACATGGACGCCGTGATCCGCGCCTGCCGCCAGACCGGCGCGGATGCCGTGCATCCCGGTTTCGGCTTCCTGTCCGAGAATTCCCATTTCGTCGCCGCGCTGGAAGCGGCCGGCATCGCCTTCATCGGCCCGACGCGCGAAGCCATCGGCGCCATGGGCGACAAGATCGAATCGAAGAAGCTCGCCCAAAAGGCAGGCGTCAGCACCGTGCCCGGCTTCCTCGGCGAGGTGTCGGACCCCGACCATGCGGTCAAGATCGCCCATGACGTTGGCTTCCCGGTGATGATCAAGGCCTCGGCCGGCGGCGGCGGCAAGGGCATGCGCATCGCGCGCAACGACAAGGAAGTGCGCGAAGGCTTCACGCGCGCCACCAGCGAGGCCAAGACCTCCTTCGGCGATGACCGTGTCTTCATCGAACGCTATGTCGAACAGCCGCGCCATATCGAGATCCAGGTGCTGGCCGACGCCCATGGCAACATCGTCTATCTCGGCGAGCGCGAATGCTCGATCCAGCGCCGCCACCAGAAGGTGATCGAAGAGGCGCCCAGCCCCTTCCTTGATGCCAAGACGCGCAAGGCGATGGGCGAACAGGCGGTGGCGCTGGCGAAGGCGGTCAACTACCGCTCTGCCGGCACGGTGGAATTCATCGTCGATCCCCAGCGCAACTTCTTCTTCCTGGAAATGAACACGCGCCTGCAGGTGGAGCACCCGGTGACGGAATGCATCACCGGCCTCGACATCGTCGAATGGATGATCCGCGTCGCCGCCGGCGAAAAGCTGTCCTTCCGGCAGAAGGACGTGAAGCTCACCGGCTGGGCGATGGAATCCCGCATCTATGCCGAAGACCCGTCGCGCAACTTCCTGCCCTCCATCGGCCGCCTGGTGCGCTACCAGCCGCCGGCCGAGAAGAATGGCGTCCGCGTCGATGCCGGCACCTATGAGGGCGACGAGATCAGCCGCTTCTACGACCCGATGATCGCCAAGCTGGTCACCTATGGCGACGACCGGGCCGAAGCGATCGTGAAGATGCAGGATGCGCTGTCGCGCTTCGTCGTGCGCGGCTGCGGCACCAATGTGAATTTCCTGTCGGCGGTGATGGCCAACCCGCGCTTCCAGTCGGGCGACATTTCCACCGCCTTCATCGAGGAAACCTGGCCCGACGGCTTCGACGGCATGCCGCTCGACCCGCCGGCGCGCTATACCGCCGTGGCGATTGCCGCCGCCATCCACGCGCGCAAGTCGCTGCGCGGGTCGGTGGCCACCGCCAACTGGACCGCCACGCTGGCCGGCGGCGACTATGCCGTCGGCATCGATTCGGATGGCGACATCACCGTCAACGGCACGCGTTACGAGGTCGACAGCGGCTGGCGCCCGGGCGAAATCCTGTGGGACGGCACCGTCAACGGCGTCGCCGTGGTGGCCCAGGTCGACCGCGCCGCCGAAGGGGTCAGGCTCACCCTGTCGGGGGCCGAGACGCATGTCGTCTTCCGCAGCCCGCGCACGGCGGAACTCGCGAAGCTGATGCCGGTCAAGCAGCCGCCCGACATGTCGAAATTCCTGCTCTCGCCGATGCCCGGCCTCGTCGTCTCGGTGGCGGTGAGCGAAGGCCAGGACGTGGAAGCGGGCGAGGCGCTTGCCGTCGTCGATGCCATGAAGATGGAAAACGTGCTCACCGCCGAACGCAAGAGCACGGTGTCGAAGGTTCATGCCAAGCCCGGCGATTCGCTCGCCGTCGACCAGGTCATCCTCGAATTCAAATAGGCGCTGTGTGACCGAGTCCCGCGTGGTGCATGTCTTCGTC
>CAXNFA010000293.1:0-3552 GCA_964201105.1 Alphaproteobacteria bacterium
CGGATCCTGGCTCAGCATCTTGGAATAGAGGCCCTTGTTGCGCTCCGCCCAGGGCATGGCGGCGGTGTCGAGAGCGGGGATATGCGGACGCATGGGGCACTCCGGTTGTTCGGGCGGTCCTCATGGCGGTCATGGCCACCTGCCGCGCCATTGCAAAAATCGTATACCAGTTTGCCCAAGGCTGGCCATACTCTCCCGGCACGGCCCGGTTGAACGCGGGGCCGGATCTTCGGGGAGAGACATGAAGGCTGGCCTGCTGTTCGGCCCGGGCGACCTGCGCGTCGTCGATGCGCCCCTGCCGGAGCCGGGGCCCGACGATGCGATCCTGCGCATCATGCGCTTCGCCCCCTATGGCACCGACATCGCCACCTTTCAGAACAGGGGCGGCCGCTACGTCGCCAGCTATCCCACCGGCTTTGGCGCCGATATTGCCGGGGTGGTGACGGCCATTGGCGCCAACGTGAAGACTGTCAGGATCGGCGACCGCGTGTCGGCGCTGGCACTTGCGCATTGCGGCCACTGCGCCAACTGCCGCAAGGGGCGCACCAACCTCTGCCTCGACCCTGCCTTTCGCATGCCGCCGCGCATGGCGGTGGCGCAGGAATTCGCCAGGCTGCAGGCGCGCCAGCTCGCCCGCCTGCCTGACGGGGTGAGCTTCGATGACGCGGCCATGCTGGGTGGCATCGTCGATGCGCTCAATGCCTGGGGCAAGATGAAGCCGGAGGCCGGCGAGCCGGTGGCCATCGTCGGCGTCGGCGCGATGGGCTGGGGGGCGATTGCCGCGGCGAAGGCGCTTGGTCATCCGGTCATCGCCATTGGCGGCACCGGCACGCGCGTGGACCTTGCCCGCGCCTGCGGCGCCGATCATGTTTTGCCGATCACGGCCTATGACGAGGATGTCAGCGCCCGGGCTCTCGCGCTTGCCCCGGGTGGTGTCGGCGCCATCATGGAGACCAGCGCCACCGACTGGGGCGTGAAGCAGGGATTCAAGATTGCCGCGCCGGGTGCGCGCATCGTCACCACCGGCGCGCCCGGCGGCATTCCCGCCAGCGGCTGGGAGGTTGTCGGCAAGGAACTCGCCATCTTCGGCAGCCGCGCCGGCCACGACCAGGAAGGCGCGTTGCGGCTGATCGCGGCGGGCAAGATCGACCTCAAGCCAACCATCACCCATCGCATGCCTCTCGCCGACCTGCCAAAGGCGTTTTCCCTGCTCACCGGACCCGACAGCCGGAATGTCGGCCGCATCATGATCGACGTAACCGCGTCGTAGGAGAAGCATATGAGACCAACCATTCGCGACCTCGATATCACCAGCATCGACTGGGTGGCGCTCGGCACCAACGGCCTGCGCAACCGCCTGCTCAGCATCGACCCTGACACCAAGGCCTCGACGCGCTTTGTCAACATTCCGGAAAAATGGAAGGGCGGCGGCAAGGCGCATTTCCATGACGCGTTCGAAGAGGTCTATGTCATCAAGGGCGATGTCTCGCTCACCGGCCGCGACTATCTCGGCGATGGTTCCTACATCTACCGCCCTGCCGGCTGGGTTCATGGCCATGACGAACAGGCGCGGCTTGGCTGCTATTGCATCATCCGCTCGGGCGGGATGCTGGAGCTCAAGGTGGTCGAGAAGCCGGCCAAGGAATTCGAATATGTGCTGCATCCGGCCAATGATGGCCGCGACTTCGTCTACGACATGCGCACCAACATGATGGACTGGGTCTGGACCGGGAAGGGCAACGCCCGGCGCGGTGAGAAGCTGCTGAGCGAAGACAAGGTGACGGGTGCGCAGACGATGCTGTGGCATCTGCCCGCAGGCTGGCAGGGCGAGGCGACCCTGGGGAGCAAGCAGTCAGCCGAATGGCTGGTGCTGAAGGGCGCCGCGCAGCGCCAGGACGGCGGCATGGCGAAAGAGATGACCTACTCTGCGCTGCCGGCCGGCACGCCGGCGGTGTTCACCGCGGCGCCGCAGGGCTGCGACCTGATCGTCTGGAACGGCTGAAGCGTCTGCTCAGTCGATCCAGTCGATGTCGAGATCCTTTGTGATCGCCCTGCCGCCGCGCAGGGCGAAGATCGTCGATTTCGTCGCCTTCAATTTGGCGATGTTGGCCTCGATGCGCGCGGAGTCCTGTTCGGCCTGATCGATCATCCCGGGCGCCTGCTCGCGCGGGATGACGCAGACGCCGTCCAGCGTGCCGATCACCAGGTCGCCGGGGTGTATCGTCACGCCGCCGCAGACGACCGGCACGTTGATGGAGCCGAGCTCCTCCTGCGTGCCCTTGTGCAGGGTGGAGCCACGGCAGAAGACAGGCGTGGCGCGCTGCAGGATCGCGTCGGCATCGATCACCGGCCCGTCCACCACGACCCCGGCGCAGCCGACATGGTCGGCGGACAGCGTCTGCCCGCCGCCCCAGGCGTAACCCCTGGGATTGCCGGCAGCCATGACGATGACATCACCTGCCTGTGCGACGCCCGCGGCCAGGATGCCGGTCAGTGAATTGGCGTCAGCGCCGGAGACGGTTACGGCCGGGCCCAGGATGTGCCAGTCGCGCTGCGCGAGCGGCTTGATGGCGCTGTCGAGCAGTTGCGACGGATGCAGCGCCTTGATGACCTGGTCCATGCGAACATGGCGGAAGCGTTCGACCAGGGTGGCGGTGGGCCGCTCGATGCGCGTGATGATCTTCGGCACGGCTTGCTTCCTGAAAAGAAAAGGGCCGCCGGCTTGCACCGGCGGCCCGATGGTGTGGTGTTTCAGCGGGCGAGTTCGATATCGGCCCAGCTGATCAGCCAGTTCTGGTTCTTGAAGCCCTTCACCTTGGCCGTTGTCGCATCGAGCTCATACTGCTCGTAGAGGAAGATCTGCGGGGCGGCGTCGTGATAGGCGAGCGCAATCTTGCGCAGTTCGGCGCTGCGCTTGGCCGGATCGAATTCTGCATTCGCCGCTTCGATGGCGGCCTGCGCCTCGGGAATGCAGGTCCATTTCGACGCCGAGTTGCAGGAATGGAAGGCATTGATGGAGCGCATCATGTCGCCCGAAGGATTCGAGCCGTAATTCATGATGTGCATCTCGCCTTCGAAATCCTTGCCGCCCGTTGTCTTGGCGAACAGGTCGGGCAGGGTGATCAGCCGCAGTTCCATGTTGACGCCGACCTTGGCCAGGTCCTGCGCGACCTTCTGGTAGACATTGGTGAGGTCGGCGTTGGTGTCGACGATTTCGGCCACCACCTTCAACCCGTTCGGGAAGCCGGCTTCGCTCAGCAACTGTTTCGCCTTGGCGGGATCATAGGGATAGGCCCCGATGTCGGGCTGATAGCCGTTGACCGATGCAGTCGCCGGCTGGCCCGCCGGTTTGCCATAACCGCCCAGCAGTGTCTGGCCATAGGATTTGTCGATGGCGTAGTTGAGCGCCTGGCGCACGCGCTTGTCGGTGGTGAAGCCGCCCTTCTTCTGGTTGAAGACGAGGATGGAGACGGATGGTGCCGTGCCGACATTGATGGTGCCGCCGGCCCTCTTCACCAGTTCCACCGAATCGGTCGGAATGCTGAAAGCCAG
>CAXNFA010000294.1:0-3541 GCA_964201105.1 Alphaproteobacteria bacterium
TGGATGCGACGACGGGCCAGAACGCACATAGCCAGGTCGATCTCTTCCGCCAGGCCGCCAATATCACCGGCCTCGTGATGACCAAGCTCGACGGCACGGCGCGCGGTGGCGTGATGGTGGCACTGGCCGAGCGCACAAAGCTGCCGATCCACATGGTCGGTGTCGGCGAATCGATCGATGACCTGCAGCCGTTCGATGCACAAAGCTTCGCGCGGTCGCTGGCGGGATTGGCGGACGAGACGGTCGGCTAACTGTTCAAAGTTACCGGTGTGCCAATCGCGAGGCCGAGCGTTTCATCCGCGCGGCCGCGGTTGACGGCGATTTCGATCATTCCCGAGGAATTCTCGTACCAGAAGGCTTGGCCGACTGGCGCTTCGCCGAAGGTGCGGGCGTGCCGCAGCGTGTGGCCATTCGCGCTGACCGTCGCGGTGGTGGCGATGCCGCCGGCATGCAGGCCGGTCCAGGCATTGCCGTAAGTGTCGAGATAGATCACCTCCGGCAGTTCCAGCGGCCAGTTCGGCATCAGCCGCGCGGGGCGGGACACAGACTTGCCCGGAAAGGTGATGTCGCGTGCAATCAGCACCGCGATGGGGGCGAAGAGGTCGCGGCCGTGGAAGGAGGCGGAGAGTTTTCCGTCCCACAGGATGTCCTGCCAGTCGCAGACCTGGGCGCGGCGCGCCACGACATCGAACAGGCCGTTGCCCGGCCCGACATACCAGCGCTGGTCGGCCATCACGGCGGCCGGCTGGCGCTCGGCCGTGCCGACACCGGGATCGACCACGGCGAGGAAGACCGTGCCGATCGGGAAGGACGGCGCCAGCGCGCCGAGCAGATAGGCCGCAGCCCTTGGGTTTAAGCGCGGCGCGTCGCAGATGAGGTCGATCACGGGCACGCCCGGCGCGCCAAGCGTCAACTGGGCCTTCATTTCCCCGACATAGGGGCCGTTGGCGCCGAAATCGGTGAAAAGGACGATCATGGGGGCAGGCATGGCGCCATCATGCGGGGTGCGCCCCAGCAGAAACAAGGATGTGTACGGGCGCGTGCCGCAGTTGACCTCTCGTGGTCAGCCCCTTAGGTAGGCTGGATGGCTGAATCATCCCTGTCGCCGCGCGCTTCCCTCCTCAAGATGCTTATCGAGGTCGGGCCGCTCGCGATCTTCTTTGTCGCCAACTCACGCTGGGGCATCTTCACCGCGACGGCGGTGTTCATGGTGGCGATCGTCGTGTCGCTTGCCGTGTCCTATGCGATGGAGCGCAAGCTGCCGCTGATGCCGCTGATCACCGCGGTGGTGGTGCTGGTGTTCGGCGGACTGACCTTGCTGCTCAACGATGAACTCTTCATCAAGCTGAAGCCCACCATCGTCAACAGCCTGTTCGCCGGCGCGTTGCTCGCGGGCCTCTTGTTCGGGAAGTCGCTGCTGCAGCCGGTGTTCGGCACGGTGTTCGAGCTGACGGAAGAAGGCTGGCGCAAGCTCACGCTGCGCTGGGGCCTTTTCTTCATCCTGCTCGCGGTGTTGAACGAGGTGGTGTGGCGCAACTTCAGCACCGACACATGGGTCAGCTTCAAGGTGTTCGGCATCATGCCACTCACCGTCGTCTTCAGCCTGGCACAGATGCCGCTGCTGCAGCGCTATCGCCCCGTTGAGGCGAAGCCGGCGGAATAGTGCCCGCTCGCTTACAGCCCCTGCGGCCGGGCGTCGCCCGTCTCGCCGGGCGGGTTCGTGCGCGGCAGGAACAGGGCGGCCTCGCCGATTTCGCGGTGGTGGTTCAGCGCCCAGCGCACGCTGGGAAAGGCCAACTCGTCCCACGGGATCTCGTCCCAGGCAAATAGGCGCGCCTCCAGCGTCTCAGGCCCCGGAGCAAGATCGGCATTCGGCAGCACGCCGCGATAGATGATCTGCACCTGGCTGATGCGCGCCACGCTGTAGATGGCGATCAGCGCGGTGAGGCGCGGCTTCACGCCCGCTTCCTCGAAGGCCTCGCGCAGTGCGCCGGCTTCGGTCGTTTCCTGCTCTTCCATATAGCCGGCGGGCATCGTCCAGAAGCCGTGGCGCGGCTCGATGGCGCGGCGGCACAGCAGGATGCGATTTTCGAAGGTAGCCAGCACGCCGACAACGATCTTCGGATTCACATAGCTGATGAAGCCGCAGGTGTCGCACACCGCGCGCAGTCGCGAATCGCCCTCGGGAATCTCATAGCGGGCGTTGGGCAGGTCGGCGAAGGCGGGGATGGAGGCGGGGCGGTCGGCCATCGGCATCTCTCAGGCAGCGGTCAGGGAAGCGGGGGTCAAAGAAAAAGGGCGCCGGAAGGCGCCCTTGGCTTGGAATGGTGGATCAGTTCAGACGCGCAGGTCGAGGCGGTTGCCAGGGCGGCGCTCGGCCTCACGCCGGTCCTGCTCTTCGCGGAAGCGATCATCGTCTTCCTTTTCCTTGCGGTCATCCTCCACGCGCTCGCGGCGCGCATCGACGATCACTGCGGCGCTTTGGTCGTCGCTGCCGTCATCCACCTCATCCGACTGGCGGACAGGACGGTTGCTGAACTGGTCATTCACGCGGTGGGGCGTGAAATCCTGGGCGGCGCTATTCACAAGCGGCAGCGCCACACCGGCCGGGGCGATCTGAACCATGGGTCGATATTCCTTCTAACTTCGCGCAGTTTCGGCGCTTCCGTTAACGCCGTCAAGCCGCGCCCGTCCGGCACTACATAGGTTAACGGCGCCCAATTGTTAAGGTTTGTATCAAAACGGAACATGCCGTCCAGCAAACGGACAGTGTGGATTGGAATACCGCAACGGGCGGCGGGGTACTTCCAAGAAGGCCGCGGAAATCCGCCGGAAATGGAGATCGAAGTGATTCGCGGCAAGTTGGTACGGGCATTGCTGATTGCTGCCCATACGGCCGGTTTTCGCCGTGTCGTGCCAATTTGCGTTTGCGGATCGATCCCCCAATTTGTCCGTGATCGCAAAACGTGGGGGGTGGGTTGTCCCCAATCCACCCCCCGCACTTCTCATCCGACAAATTGCTATTTCGGCGGCACCGGCGCCTTGAGTGCCTGAAGGCGCTTGGTCATCTCGGCATGGGCATCGCTCTTGGGATCGAGGCCCGCGAGCAAGCGACTCCACAGCCGGGCGCCTTCTTCGGCATTGCCGCGGTCCACTTCCGTCAGGCCGACGAAATACAGCGCCTCGAGATTGTTGCCCTGCTTCTCCAGCACCCGGCGATAGAGGTTGCCGATGCGGTCGGGCAACGGGCCGTCCGTTGTCGGCCGCGCCTCATAAAGCGCGCGGGCGTAAAGCTGCAGCACCTCGGGGTCTTCCGGCCACTGCGTGGCGGCACGGGCATAGGCGTCGAGCGATTCGGTTTGGCGGCCGAGCACGGCATAGGAGCGGCCCAGCCGCAGCCAGCCCTCGCGGTCGTCGGGATTCTCCTTCAGCCGGGCCGCCAGGCCATCGACCATGCCGCGGATCATCGCCTGTTGGTCGCCAGGCGGCAGGGCTTGCGCGCTGCGCACATCATCGGGCGTGGGGCCGCGCGGAGCGGCGG
>CAXNFA010000295.1:0-3529 GCA_964201105.1 Alphaproteobacteria bacterium
CGGCTGCACCATCACATGGGCATCGCCGGTACCGCACAGGCGGGCGGTCTCCTGCAGTTTGTCCTCGCGCCGCCCTGCCAGCACCACGGTGAAGCCTTCGGCCAGCAGGCCAAGTGCCGCGGCACGGCCAATGCCGCTGCCCGCGCCGGTGATGACGGCGACCTTGTCCCTGGCCATCCTTAACTCCCTTGATTTCCAGCACTTTCATAGCATGCCCCGGGTGCGGCAGGCTGCGGCCGCGGCTTGTTTTACGGCAGCGGGATAACCATGTATCTTCCTGCCACGCCTATTGGCGCGCATCTCCAATGCCTTCTGGCCTTCCGCCCGCAGAGCATTCGCTTTGCGAGGAGGAGCGAAGCATGACCGTTACCACATCCCGCAGTTTTTTCTGGCCCGTCCTCATCGCGCTCGGGGTGGCCATCCTCGGCACGCTCGTGCTCGCCATGCTGGTGCGTGGCCTATGAGCGGCGCGACCCAGGCCACGGCTGCCCAAACCCCCACCGCCGAAAACCGGATCCGGGACGAACGCGCACTCGTGCGCAGCCTGCGCCCCTTTGAAGAAAAAAGCGCCGCCACCGCCTTCTTCCAGGTCGCCAGCACGCTCGGCCTCTATGTCGTGGCCGTCGGCTTGATGTATGCGGGGCTGCTCCAGGGCTACTGGATCGCGCTACTGCTCACGCTCGTCGCCGGCGCCGCCGTGGTGCGCATCTTCACCCTGCAGCATGACTGCGGCCACGGCTCCTTCCTGCGCTCGACCACGGCGAACACCTGGGTTGGGCGGCTGTGCAGCCTTTTCACCTACACGCCCTATCGCCACTGGGCGCGCCAGCATGCCGGCCACCACGCCAACTGGAACAATCTCGACCGCCGCGAAAGCGGCGTCGACATCTACTCGCATTGCCTGACGGTCGAGGAGTATCAGGCGCTGCCGCGCGGCCAGAGGCTCGCCTATCGCCTGCGCCGCAATCCTATCCTGCTGTTTGGCCTGCTGCCGCCGCTAATCTTCACCTTGCTTTACCGCGTGCCCTTCGACACGCCGTCCGACTGGCAGGCGGAACGACGCAGCGTGTGGCTGACCAACGCCGCGCTGCTGTTGCTGTGGACGCTGCAGGTCTGGGCCTTCGGCTGGCTCAACGTGCTGCTGGTGCAGGGCCTCGTCATCGTCGTGGCGAGCGCGATGGGCACCTGGCTCTTCTTCGTGCAGCACCAGTTCGAACACACCGCCTGGATGCGCAAGGGCGAGTGGAGCTACACCGACGCCGCGCTGCGCGGCTCGTCGCATCTGCAACTGCCGGGCCTGCTGCGCTGGGTGACGGGCAATATCGGCCTGCATCCCTTGCACCACCTCAATCCGCGCATCCCCAACTACCAGCTGCGCAACGCGGAAAAGGGCAGCGATGTGCTGGCCGAGACGCCGCGCCTGACCATCCGCGGCGGCTTGCGCGCCACCGCCATGGCGCTGTGGGATGAATCCGCCGGCCGCATGGTGAGCTTCGCCAGCTTGCGAACCTAATCGCTCATCCAGGCCGAGACGAAGTCGCGTCCCGACCACCAGAAGACGCGCGTCGCCGAATCAAAGGTGAGCAGCGTCAGGTTGTCGTTGTCGCCAATCTCCGACACATCGCCGCAGGCGCGGTCGTCGCTGACGCCCATGTTGCAATTGGTGCGGAAGTCGCCGCGCGGGCGCAGCAGCACGCCCAAGCGCACCACCTCGGCCAACGGCACGCTGGCGAGCCGGCGTGACCATGGCTGCGCATCGCGCGCCAGCGTGACGAACAGCGCGGCGATGTTTTCTTCCCGCTGCACCATCAGCCGGGCGACATCCGCCCGCCCGTCGCCGTCAAAGTCGCCCGTGGCCGACAGATAGTGGTCGTCGCGCGCCACCCGCCGGTCGTAATCCGCCGTGCCGAGCAGGTAGCGCATCTCCACCGGCTCCCAGCCCGCGGGCGGCGGCGGTTCCGCGGCCTGGGCCGGGGCGGCGCAGAGCAGAAGGGCGGCAAGGGCGATCCGGCGCATCGGGCCACGCTAGCATTGCACCCGCAGGGCGGCGAGGGGCCGCGACCTTTTCGCATTGGCGCCGGCGCCCCGCGCCCGCGAAGATAGGTCCCAACCGCTCGATCCCCGCAGGGCGCCACCATGACGCGCTTCGACTTTCGCGCCCGCAGCTTCGCCACCGCGCTGTCCGGCCTGGCCGGTTTTGTCGATGCCATCGGCTTCCTCACGCTGGGCGGCTTCTTCGTCTCCTTCATGAGCGGCAACACCACCCGGCTGGGCGTCGGCCTGGCCGAAAATCCCGGTGACGCGGCGATTGCCGCCGCCCTGATCCTCACCTTCATCCTCGGCGTGATGCTGGGCAGCTGGCTTGGCTATCGCGCCGGGCACCGCCGGCCGCGCGCGATCCTGTTGCTGATGACCGGTCTGCTCGCCGCCTCGGCGCTCGCGGACTCGGACGGCCGGCACTGGCTGGCGGCGGGCCTGCTTGCGCTCGCCATGGGCGCGGAGAATGCGATCTTCGAGCGCGATGGCGATGTGCAGATTGGCCTCACCTACATGACCGGCGCGCTGGTGCGCTTCGCCCAGCGCCTGGTGGCGGCGCTGATGGGGGTGAAGAATTCGGGCTGGCAGGCCTTCCTGCTGCTGTGGTGCGGCCTGGCCCTGGGCGCGGCGCTGGGCGCCACCGCCTGGCAGGTGCTGGGCGCGCCCGCGCTGTGGATCGCCGTGGGCTTCAGCGCGCTGCTCTGCCTGCTGGCCGAGCGCGCCATGGCCGGCACGATCACGCGGGCGGTCTGAACAGCCAGCGCGCGAGGACAAGCGCCGCAAGCCCGCCCGCCAGCTGCCCAGCGATGAAGCCGGGCGCCGACGACGGCGCGATGCCGGCGAAGGAATCACTCAGGGACCGCGCCAGCGTCACCGCCGGGTTGGCGAAGGAGGTGGAGGCGGTGAACCAGTAGGCCGATGTGATGGTCAGCGCCACCGCGCCCGCCACCGCCTCCAGCCGCAGGCTCTGGCTGCCCAGGATGACGAACAGCAGCAGGAAGGTGGCCACGCCTTCCGCGAACATCTGCGCCGGTCCGTCGCGCAGCTTCGACGACACCTGCAGCACATCCAGATCGAACATGACATGGGCGGCCCATACGCCCAGCACCGCGCCAATGACCTGCGCCACGACATAGCCCGCCGCATGGGGTGCGGGGATGCGCCGCAGCAGGGCCATCGCCAGGGTGACCACCGGGTTGAAATGCGCGCCCGAGACGGGTCCGAACAGCACGATCAGCACGAACAGCCCGGCGCCGGTCGCCAGCGTGTTGCCCAGCAGGGCGATGGCGACATTCCCGCCCGCCAGCCGCTCGCCCATGATGCCCGAGCCGATGACGATGGCGAGCAGCAGCGCCGTGCCCAGCGCCTCGGCGGCGAGGCGGCGCGGAAGGTCAACCATGGTCAGTGGGCTTTGGCGGGCGAATCCGCCGTCCGGCCAATCTCCTTCATGCGCTGCTCCATGGCCAGCGAATCAAGGCTGGCCAGCGGCAGG
>CAXNFA010000296.1:0-3520 GCA_964201105.1 Alphaproteobacteria bacterium
CAGGACGAGCACGCCGTCCTCGAAGCGCGACTTCTCGGACGGTTCGCTCAGCAGGATGACCTCGACGCCCTTCTTGTAGATGCGCTGGTAGATGCTTTGCTGGCGCACCACCGGTTCATCCTTGGCGATCTGCTCGCGCGGCGAGACGATGATGACGCGGTCGAACTTTTCCAGGAACAGCTCGGCCGCCGAATAGGTGCCGTCGGTGTGGTCCATGTCATAGATGACCGCGGTGCCCGGCTGCTTCACCGGCACCTGCAGCATCTCGGCCGCCATGGTGCGCAGGTCCAGGATGATGCCGTCCTCGCGCCAGGCCTCCGGCATGCCAAGCGGCCAGATCATCGTCGAACCGGTGGCGAGGATGACGGCATCGGGCTTGTATTTCAGCACATCCTCGGCCGAGGCCTGGATGCCCAGCTCGAACTTCACGCCCGCCTTGCCAGCCATGACAAGCTGGAAGTCGAAGACGGAGCTGAGCGGTTCCGAACCCGGAAGCAGCGAAGCCAGGCGGTTCTTGCCGCCGAGCTCGCCCGACGCGTTCAGCACGGTGACGTCGTGGCCGCGCGCGCCGGCGATCCAGGCTGCTTCCAGACCGGCAACGCCACCGCCGACAACGACGACCTTCTTCTTTGTCTTCGCCGGCGCCGGCCACCAGTCGACTTCATCCACCGCGCCGACGCGCGGGTTGTTGTCGCAGGCAATCTGCTGGTCGAGATTGATGACACCCCAGCAATTGTTGCAGGACACGCACTTGCGAATGTCGTTGTCGCGGTTCTGCATGGCCTTGAGGCCCCAGGCCGCGTCCGTCACCAGCGTGCGGCCGAGGAAGACGAGATCGCCGACGCCATCGCGCAGCAGCGATTCGCCCTGCACGGGTTCCAGAATACGGCCGACGGCGCCGACCGGAATGCCATTGGTGTGCTGCTTCAGGCGCTGGATCATCGGGAAGAAGGTGCTGCGTTCCCAGTGCATGTCCGGCAGATGCCATTCCAGCGTCCAGCTGTGGCTGCCCTGCACCCAGCAGAAATAGTCGACCTTGTTGTGGTCGGCGAAATGCTTGGTGATGCGCTCGGCCTCTTCGCCAGCGACGCCATTGGGCATGCCGTCGTCGCCCGGCAGGCGCAGGCCGACGATGAAGTCCGATCCGCATTCCTGGCGCAGGCCGTCGATCAGGTCGCGCACCAGGCGGGTGCGGTTTTCCAGCGAGCCGCCATAGTTGTCCTCGCGCCGGTTCGACCAGGGCGACAGGAACTGGTGGAAGACATGGCCATGGCCACCGGAAATCTCGATGCCGGAGAAGCCGGCCTTCTTGAGCTTGGCCGACGACAGCACGAAGTCGTCGATCATCATCTGGATCTCGGACGGCGTCATTGCATGCGGTACCGACCAGCTCCAGTCGTCGGGCAGCGCCGACGGGCCGACCGCGTTCAGGTTGCGGCCCGGCTTGTGGCGGCCACGGCCGGGATCCTGGATCTGGATCACCATGCGGCTGTCGTGGCTTTCGACCGCGTCGGCCCACTTCTTCAGGCCGTCAAGATTCTCCTGGTCCCACACGCCAATGCGCACATCGGTGCGCTGGCCGCGTCGGGTGGCGAGCGGCTCGCTGACCAGCAGTGCGGCGCCGCCCTTGGCGCGGTTGGCGTGATAGGTGATCAGCTTGTCAGTGACCTCGCCATTCTTGCCGTAGCGCGTCGACATGGCGGCATGGCAGATGCGGTTTCTCAGCCGCTTGCCCGAGGCGAGCGTAAGCGGCGAGAACATCAGCGGGTATTCGGTCTGGGCGGCCTCGAGCGCCGCTTCGGAAGCTTTACGGTCCACGGGAGTTTCCCTGCTGGCAGGGGCCCGGAGGGCCCGGCTGATCGGTGTGACCAACCCATAAGCCAGAAGGGGAAAAAGGGGAAGCCCGGCAGGCCTGGCAGCCCGTCAAAAAGAGGGGCGGTGGTTGCCCACCGCCCCGTCTACTCGACCCAAGAGGCCTGTCCTATCGAGCGTCCTTGATGAAACCGGCAATCGCCTCGACATACTCCTTCGGCTTCTCGAGATACGGCAGGTGGCCGCATTCGGGGAAGCGGGTCATCTTCGACTGCGGCAGATACTTCTTGTAGATGTCGGCATAGCCGATGGGCGCGAGCTTGTCGTTCTCGCCCCAGATGATGTGCGTCGGCACCGTCACGCGGTGCAGCCACTTGGGCAGGTTGGGGCCGGAGCGACCCGCGCTGGTCAGCTTCTTGATCGTGTCCTTGTTCTTCAGCGACTGGGGGTTGGTGTCGGCATCGGCCGGCAGTCGCGCGATCATCTGTTCCTGCAACTTCGGATCGTAGATTACGTTGCGCATCGTCTCGCGCGCATCCCACAGATGGGTCTGGCCCTTGGGGATCGCCGGATCGTCGAAACCCGCGGCGCAGGCGAGCGTCAGAGTCCGCAGCCGCTCGGGCTGGATGATCGCCAGTTCCGCCGCGATCCAGCCGCCCATCGAGGTGCCCATCAGGTGGATGCCGCTGAGACCCATCTCCTTCATCAGCGTGGCGTAGAACATCGCCATGTCCGGCACGCCGTTAAGCCAGGTCGGCACATCGGATTCGCCCATCCCGGGATGCATCGGCACGATGAGGTCGACATGCTGCGACAGCATCTCCATCCAGGGCTGCGCATTCATGACGACACCGGCGCCGTGGAAGTAGAGCAGCGGCGTGCCGGTGCCGCCACGGTGCATCACCACCTTGGTGCCGGCCACGGTGACGGATTCTTTACGGAAAGCGCTCATGGGATCCTCTCGGGAATTCGGATGACGGGAGTCTGGCGCAAGGCCGGTGGCGGGTCGCGGTGTTTTGCGCCCCTGCCCGCACCTTGGCTACAGAGACTTGGCTCAGAGAATGGCGTGGACGGTGTAGCGCACCGCGAAGGCCTTGTCGGCCTGGATACGCACGGCGCCCAGCCCCACGGCCAGCGTGGAGTTGAGCCAGGCATAGGGGCTGCTGATTGCCGTCTCGAAGAAGATGGCGTTGCGCATGTAATAGGTCTCGGGATCGACCGTCTCGCGCTGGCCGAGCTTCTTCAACTGCTCCTCCGGCCCGGCCACGATGCCCTGATAGGTCATCTGGATCAGCGTTCCGTCATGCGTTTCCAGCACGATGCGCACATCGGGGCGCGAGGTGTTGTCGCGCAACACAAGAAGGTGGTCGGTGGCCACCACCACCTTGCCCTTCAGCTTCGGTCCCTCGAACGTGCCTTCCTTGATGCGGTCGATGCGGCGCCAGCCGAGCGGCGTCTTGCCGATGTCGAGGCCGGGCAGCGCTGCCATGTCGATGTGGAACAGGAATTCGGAACGCAAGGGGCGTTGCTGGGTGTCCATCACTTCTTCCTTCTGGGGCCTCACAGCACCCGGTAGACATTGTAGTGGTCGCCGAAGGCGCCGGAGGGGAAGACGAGTAGTCGGCCGGTGGCAATGCAGAGCGAGGAATTGAGCCAGGCATAGCGTGCGTCGCCGCAGTCGAACTGCACGGCGGTGCGCATGTAGTAT
>CAXNFA010000297.1:0-3518 GCA_964201105.1 Alphaproteobacteria bacterium
GGCACACTTCGGCGCTGAAGATTTCCACTTGGGCCATGGTCCGTCCTTCCATTCCGTAATTTCCGCCCGTGCTCTAGGATGGCGGTTGTTCCCTGGAGCCTAGCAAAGCCGACGGGGGACAAGCGACTCTCCTGCCAGGACCGCCCTCGCCCGACATGTATGCCGACCACGTGACAGCCGTGACCGTCGCCTATAACAGCGGCCACGCCATCGCGGGCTGCCTCGACTCCGTGCGCGGCTGTGCCCTGGTGGTGGTCGACAACGCGAGCTGTGACGACACCAACGCGGTCGTCGGCGCGAACTTTCCCGAAGCGCGGATTGTCGCCAACAGCGTCAACGAAGGCTTTGGCCGCGCCAACAACCGCGGCTGCGCGCTGGCCACCACCGATTATGTGCTGTTCATCAACCCGGACGCCCGGCTGACGCCCGGCAGCCTGGACAAGCTGCTCGAGGCCGCCAGGCGCCACCCGGAATCTGCCCTGATCGCGCCCCGCATCGTGCGGCCCGGCGGCCGGGTCGAGATCAGCCACGACGTCGATCTGTGGCGACGGGGCGACATGCCGCCGGGCCCGGCCGAAGAGCCGACTGGGGAAATCTGCGCCGACTTCCTGTCCGGCGCGGTGTTCCTGCTGCGGCGGTCGGCGCTGAAGGGCTACCCGCCCTTCGATCCTGCCATTTTCCTCTATTACGAAGACGATGACCTGTGCCTGCGCCTGCGCCGCGAGGGCCACGCCCTGATCCAGGTGCCCGACGCAGTGGCCGAGCATGTCGGCGGCGGCGCGTCGCGGCCCAGCTGGCGCATCACCTGGCGCAAGTTCTGGCACATGGCCTGGTCACGGCTGTATCTCGAAGAGAAGTATCTTGGCGCGGCCGCCGCCACCATGACCGGCATCGCGCATCTGCTGCGCTTTGGCCCCAAGGCCATCGGCTATGCGCTGATTCTCAACCGCAAGAAGGCGCTGCGCGATGCCGCACGCTATGCCGGCACCTTCGCCTATCTGTTCGGGATCAAGGCGATCAAGTAATTTTCAGCCCGGCCCGCTGGTCAGGCATTCGCGCAGCTGGTCGCGCCAGTCGGGCATGGTGAGCGCAAAGGTGTCTTCCATCATCCGCGTGTCGAGCACCGACACCAGCGGCCTTTGCGCTTTCGTGGGGTAGTCGGCGGTGGCGATGGGATTCACCGGCGGCTTCGCTTTTCCTGCTGGCCACTCGCGCGCACCGGTGTCCATTGCCGCCACGATCGCCTCGGCAAAGCCATGCCAGCTGACCTCGCCGCGCGCCGCCAGGTGGTAGGTGCCGGCACGTTCCGCGATGGCATCCGCGGTCAGTTGCGCCGCCGTCTTGCGTACCAGCTCGTTTGTCGCCCGAGCAATCGCACGCGACCAGGTGGGCGTGCCGATCTGGTCAGCGACGACGCTGAGCGTCTCGCGTTCGCGCGCCAGCCGCTGGATGGTGAGCAGGAAGTTGCGTCCGCGCCGGCCATACACCCAGCTGGTGCGCAGGATCAGATAGGCCGGATCTGCAGCCCCGATGGCGAGTTCGCCGCGCAGCTTGCTGCGGCCATAGACATTGAGCGGGGCCGGCCGGTCGGTTTCGCGATAGGCGCGGCGGCCATCGTCGGTGACGCGCCGCCCGCTGCCGCCCGCGCCGTCGAAGACATAGTCGGTCGAGAAATGAATGAACCCGATGCCCCGCACCTTTGCTTCCTGCGCCAGCAGGCCCGGCAGTTCGGCATTGAGGTCCATCGCGCGCTCTTCATCCTCCTCGGCTTTTTCCACATCGGTATAGGCGGCGGCATTGACAATGAGCGCAGGCTTCGCCATGCGCAGGAAGCTGCGGACGGCGTCGGGATCGTAAAGATCCACTTCGGTGCGCGGGGGCGCCAGTACCGGCCACCAGGGCGCGATCTGCAGGCGCGTTTCACGCCCCACCTGGCCGGTGCCGCCAAACAGGACGACGGGTTGCTCCTGCTCGCTCATGCGAAGGCCGGCAGCCGCGATTCCGGAATGTCGCGAAGGCGCAGGCCGGCCATGTCCTTGTTCGACAGCACCGGCGCGTCGTCGGGCCATGGAATGCCAAGGTCGGGATCATTCCACAACACCGTCAGCTCGTCCGCCGGGCTGTAGAAGTCCGTCACCTTGTAGGCGAAGAGGGCGGCGTCCGAGGCGACGCAGAAGCCATGCGCGAAGCCGGCCGGCACATAGAGCAGCTGGTTTTCGTCGGCCCTGAGCGTGACCGCGTGCCAGCGCCCGAAATGCGGCGAGCCACGCCGCACGTCGACAACGACGTCGTAGATCGTGCCGACGAGGACATGCACCAGCTTTGCCTGGTCATGCGGGTGCTGAAGGTGCAGGCCGCGCAGCACGCCCCGCCGCGATGACGAAACATTGTCCTGCACGAAATTGTCATGGATGCCGATATCGGCAAAACGGCGGGCGTTATAGGGCTCGAAGAAGTGCCCGCGTGAATCGCCGAAGACCTGCGGCGACAGCAGCAGGACGCCGGGGAGTTCCGTGGGAGTCACCTTCATGCCACACTCGTCTACTGGTTCCGCGCGGGACCAAGGGTTTAACACTGGAGACGCGGGTCCGCCACATGCGCCGCAGCCTGATCGTGCTGAAATGGATCGCGCTCACGGTGGGCGGCGTGCTGCTGGGCCTGGTCCTTGCGCTCGCCGGACTGGGGCTGTGGCTGACGCAATCGCTGCCGCAGATTCACGGACCGCTTCCGGTGGCCGGGCTGGCCGCACCGGTGGAGGTGACCCGTGACCGCAATGGCGTCGCCCATATCAACGCGACAAGCGAGGCCGACGGCTATTTCGCCTTGGGATTCGTCCACGCGCAGGACCGTCTGTTCCAGATGGACCTGTATCGCCGCATCGGTGCCGGACGGCTGGCGGAACTGGTCGGATCCCCCGCCCTTCCGGCCGATCGCATCCTGCGCACGCTGGGCATTTACCGCCTTGCGGAGCGGCAGGTGGCCACACTGTCTCCTGCGTTGCGCGAGGCCGTGAATGCCTACACCGCCGGGGTGAATGCCTTCATCGACCAGCACCGCGGCCCCTGGCCACCGGAATTCACGCTGCTCTTTTACCGGCCCGAGGCCTGGACGCCGGCGGATTCGCTGGTGCTGGGCAAGCTTCTCGCGCTGATGCTGGGCGGCAACTGGACCGAGGAGCTGCGCCGCGCCGCGCTGCTCGACCGCATGACGCCGGCCGATGTCGAATTCTTCCTGCCGACGGAGCCCGACGGGCCGCAACGCCTGACCGGCCAGCCCGGCGGGACGGGCGCAATGGCAACCGCACTGCTTGCGGCCGTGCCCGCCTTCCTGCACCCGCGCCGGGCATCGAACGCCTGGGCCGTTACCGGCAGCCGCACGGCAAGCGGCGCGCCGATCCTGGCCAGCGACCCGCATCTCGGCTTCACCGCGCCGGGCATCTGGTACCCGGTTCGCCTGAGCACCCCGCAACAGGTGATCACGGGCGCCACACTGCCCGGCCTCCCGCTGCACCTGCTGGG
>CAXNFA010000298.1:0-3499 GCA_964201105.1 Alphaproteobacteria bacterium
TCATCGAATAGATGTTCGAGAAAGTCCTGATCGCCAACCGGGGCGAGATCGCGCTGCGCGTCCACCGCGCCTGCCGCGAGATGGGAATTCGCACGGTCGCGATCCATTCAACCGCCGACGCCGACGCCATGCATGTGCGGCTCGCGGATGAATCCGTCTGCGTCGGACCGCCCAACGCGGCAGCAAGCTACCTGAACATTCCCGCCATTATCTCAGCGGCGGAAATCACCAACGCCGATGCCATCCATCCGGGCTATGGCTTCCTCTCGGAGAACGCCAATTTCGCCTCTATCGTGGCGGAACACGGCATCACCTTCATCGGCCCGAAGCCGGAGCATATCCGGATCATGGGCGACAAGATCGAAGCCAAGGTCACGGCGAAGCGCCTAGGCATTCCCTGCGTTCCGGGGTCCGAAGGCGCGGTGAGGACTGAGGCAGAGGCGCTGCGCGTGGCCGAGGAAATTGGCTACCCGATGATCCTGAAGGCTGCTGCCGGCGGCGGCGGGCGCGGCATGAAGGTCGCGCGCAACGCAGAAGAACTGCCGATGGTGTTGGCGACGGCGCGGGCCGAAGCCAAGGCAGCTTTCGGCGACGACTCCATGTACATGGAACGCTATCTTCAGAAGCCGCGCCATATCGAAGTGCAGATCATTGCCGACAGCCACGGCAACGTCGTTCATCTGGGTGAGCGTGATTGTTCGCTGCAGCGCCGCCACCAGAAGATTCTCGAAGAAGCCCCCTCGCCCGCCCTCAACGACGAAGAGCGCCTGACCTTCGGCAACCAGGTCGCGGAGTCGATCCGCAAGCTTGGCTACCTGGGCGTCGGCACGGTCGAATTCCTGTATGAAGATGGCCAGTTCTTCTTCATCGAGATGAACACGCGCCTGCAGGTGGAACATCCCGTCACCGAAGGCATCACCGGCATCGACCTTGTCCGCGAGCAGATCCGCATCGCCTCGGGCGCGCCCCTCTCCTTCCGTCAGGAAGACGTGAAGTTCAATGGCCATGCCATCGAGTGCCGCATCAACGCGGAGAATCCACGCACCTTCTCGCCCACGCCGGGCAAGATTACCGACTATCACCCACCGGGCGGCCTGGGTGTGCGAGTCGATTCCGCCCTCTATAGCGGCTATCGCGTGCCACCCTATTACGACAGCCTCATTTCGAAGCTCATCGTGCATGGCGCCAACCGCAACGAGTGCCTGATGCGGCTGCGCCGCGCGCTTGAGGAATATGTCATCGGCGGTATCGAAACGACGATCCCGCTGCATCTCGAACTGATCGCCAACCAGGACTTCATGAACGGCGACTACGACATTCACTGGCTCGAGAAATTCATCGCAGGACTTCCTCCGCTCAAATGAGTCGGTTGACGCCGCAGGTTCTGCTGCGTGCCTATGCCGCCGGCTTCTTCCCAATGGCGGAAGACCGGGAAGATCCGACGCTCTTCTGGGTTGATCCCGAACAGCGCGGCATTCTACCGTTGGACACATTCCATGTTCCGCGCAGCCTGGCGAAGCGGATTCGCCATGATCCCTTTGAAGTGCGCATCAACAGCGCCTTCGTTCAGGTCGTGGAATCCTGCGCGGCGCCAGCCCGCGGACGCGAAACCACCTGGATCAACGACGAGATTATTGCGCTCTATTCCGGACTGTTCGCCATGGGCAACGCGCATAGCGTCGAATGCTGGCAGGGCGACCGGCTGGTCGGCGGCCTGTATGGCGTTTCGCTGGGCGGCGCCTTCTTCGGCGAAAGCATGTTCAGCCGCGAAACCGATGCCAGCAAGATCGCCCTTGTTCACCTCGTGGCGCGACTGCGGGTCGGCGGCTTCGTGCTGCTCGACACGCAATTCGTCACCGATCACCTGAAGCGTTTTGGCACCATCGAGATTCCGCGCCAGGAGTATCACCGGCGGCTGGCGGCGGCGGGGTTGGTTGAAGGCGACTTCTACCGCCTGCCGGCGGGCATGGCCGGCGCTGGTGTCTTGCAATCGATCACCCAGACGTCATAGACGCCATGCTCGAGCGCGGACAGCGCCGGGCTCGAGGCAAACATCCAGCCCGTATAGACCTTGTTGGCCGGCTGCCCGGGCCGCATGTCGGTGATCTCGAGGAAGGCCGTCGTTTCCGGCGTCTCCTCCGGCGGCCGCTTGTTGCAGGTCTGCACCAGTATCCGCAGGCTGCCGAAACGCACTTCCTCGCCCACGGGCGCATCGAACGTCGAAATGCGCGCCGAAACCTTGTCGAGGCCGCGCAGCACAGCGACACGTCCCTTGTCCGCCGGATTCGTCTGTGGTGCCTGAGCCGAAGCCGCCGTGGCAAGCAGCGAGCCGGTCAGCACGGCGAGGACCAAAGCCTTCATGCCTTCACCGCGACGAAGCGCAAACGCACATAATCCGCCCACCACACGCCGGAAGGATCGGTCATCACCGGCTCCAATTCGGCGACGGCCTCATTGCGCGCAGCCTTGCGGTCAGCCGGAGAGAGAGCGGCAAGAAACGGCGCGGCGAAGGTGTCGAGCCAGCCGCCCACATCGCCAGGGAGCCGCGTGGGCCGCGGGAAAAGCGAAATCTGTTGCACGGCGAATCCCTGCCCCTCCAGCCGGGTGCGATACTCGTCAACGGAAGGGAAATACCAAGGGTTCCCACTATCGGAAGGGTGACCGCGGCGCTCCAGCGAACGTCCGATGGCGTCAACGATACGAGCGACGTTGCCCTTCCCGCCCATCTCGGCGACGAAGCGGCCGCCGGGCTTAAGGGCCCGCGCCACTCCGCTCAACACAGCATCGGGGTCTTTCATCCAGTGCAGTGCCGCATTGGACATGACGGCATCAAACTCGGCGTTGAAGGCCAAATCGTGACCGTTCATCACACGGGCATCGAGGCCGCGATGCTTCGCCGCCGCGATCAGATCCGGGCTCGCATCGACGGCGACCACTGAAACGCCATCCCGTTCCGCCAGCTTGCTGGTCAACCGGCCATCGCCGCAGCCGAGATCGAGGATGCGCTCCCCCGGACCGGGCGCAAGCAGGTCGAGCAACGGCTCGCCCAGTTCGGCGACAAAGGCCGCGTTGCTGACATAGCCCGCCGGATCCCAGTCCTGGGCCGGGTCATGCAACGCCCTGGTCATGGGACTTGGCTTAATTGGCGGGCGCGGGCGCCGGCGCGTCGCCGCCGCCTTTTGACTTGTCACCGGCACCAAAGATCAATTGGCCGATCAAGTTTTCCATGATAATTGACGACTGGGTGTAGCTGATGACCCCGCCAGGCGGGATGACCTGGTCGTCGCCGCCCGGAATGATGGCCAGGAACTTCGACCCGAGCAGGCCATCGCTGATGATCTGCGCGGAGGAATCGGCCGGCAATTGCACATCCGGCGCGATCGACATGCGCACTTCAGCCAGGAAGGTCTTGGGATCGAGATGCTGGCCGGTGATCGAACCGACCTTGATCCCCGACAGGCGAACATCGGCGCCCATGTTCAGGCCATCGACGCGGTCG
>CAXNFA010000299.1:0-3492 GCA_964201105.1 Alphaproteobacteria bacterium
GAGCGAGTATGTCCGGCAACTGCCGGGCGCCGTGCGCAGTCGCACGCCCCTGCACAGTCATGCGGGCATCGGCCCCAAGGCCGCCTTTCTGAATGAGACGCCCGCTTCCATCTCCCTGGGCCCGCAGTCCGACTTTTCCCACCTGCACGATTCGGACTTCACGCTGCTCCTTCTCGGCTGCACGGCCAATGAAGGCTGCACCTTCCTGCACCACATGGAAGCGACGGCGGAAGTTCCCTACCGCGAATGGCTGGACCTGCCGCGACAGGTGACCAACGACGAAGACGAGGCGACGCCGATCACCGTGCGATATTTCGCGCGCCGCAATGCGGGCTTACGCAATGATTTCTCGCTGGCGGTCAATCCGCTGCTGCAAAGCGGCGAGATGACGCAGGCCGCCGCCCTGTTCGGCAACAGCTACGCGGTGCCCCTTCGCCTGCTCGCGCGGCGCACGGCGGCACTGCTCCTTGCGAACCCCTATGCGCTCGCCGCTCCGGGAACATTGCAATGACCCGGGCGATCGACCGCTTTCTCGATGTTTGCGCCCGATTTCCCGACGCAGCCGCCATTCACACCCGCAAGGGGGCGACATCATATGGCCAGTTCGGACAAAGGGTACGCCAGCTCGCCGCCGCCATAGCGCAACGCGCGCCCGGCGGTAAGGTTCTAATCCGCACCGCCCAGGGCGAAAATGCCTATGCCACGATGCTGGGCAGCCTGATGGCGGGCGCCGTCTACTCGCCACTTAACGTGGACGCACCGGCCGTGCGCCAGCAGATGATTGCCGACCGGTTCCAGCCCGACCTGACGGTGGTCGATGCGAGCACCGCGACCGGCTCGGCGTCGGAGCTTGTCATCGATCGGCTCGGCGGGCCGGAGCTGGCTGCGCCGCAGACGCATTCGCCCCTCGCCTATGTGATCTTCACGTCCGGATCCACAGGCACGCCGAAGGGTGTGATGATCGCTCGAGAATCGCTTGACCACTATCTGGACTGGGCCATACCCGCGCTCAAGGCCGGCATCGGTGAGCGCATCTCGCAGCATCCCAACATCGGTTTCGACCTCAGTGTCATCGATATCTATGCGGCGCTGTGCAGCGGCAGCACACTGGTGCCGCTGACCGATGCTCGGGACCGGCTGATGCCCGCGACGGCCATTGCCGAACAGGGCATCACCACCTGGATCTCGGTGCCGAGCGTTCTCGACCTGATGCAGCGTGCCCAGCAGATCACGCCCGCCAATTTAGCCGGGCTGCGTCGCCTGTTCTTCTGCGGCGAGCAATTGCTGCCGAGCCACCTGGATTGGATTTTCGCGGCCAACCCCACAGTGGAGGTCATCAATACCTATGGCCCGACCGAGGCAACCGTGTCCTGCACGGCCGTGCATATGCATCACGACGATTACCGCGACAAATGCGATTTGTCGGTCACCATCGGACCGGCTATTCCCGGCATGCGCATCAACCTGATCGGCGGGGCGCATGCCGACGAAGGAGAAGTGGTGATCAGCGGGCCGCAGGTGGCCGAGGGCTATTGGGACGACGCACACCAGACGTCCGAGCGTTTTCGCCCGCTGTCCGCCGGACTTCGGCATAGCTACTTCACCGGCGACTGGGCCGAACGCAAGAACGGCCAAGTCTATTTCCGCCAGCGGATGGACCGGCAGATCAAGCGGTATGGCTATCGCATCGAACTGGGCGAAATCGACGAAGCCGTCCGCCGGCTCGGCGCTGCAACCGTTCATACGGTGCACACAGGCGGGCGCCTGATTACTTTCATCGAAGGACCGCGTGGTGCCGATCTTACGGCGCTGCGCAAGAGCCTCGGCGAAACGCTGCCCGCCTATGCCGTGCCCGACGAGCTTCGCTACATTGACAGGCTGCCGCGCAACGCCAACGACAAGATTGACACGCTGGCACTGCTCGAACAGGTGCGCCATGACTGACGGAAAAGCCGATCTTGGGAAGGAAATCCCGCGCGAGTTCGCTGCACGCCTGTTCGGGTGCCGACCGGAGGAAATTGCGGACGACGCGTCGATCCAGAACCAGGCCGGTTGGGACAGCTTCGCCCATCTCGACCTTATGATGTTCCTGGCCGAGCGCTACGGCATCGAGATCACGGAAGAGACAATTCAACGCTACGCCGTCTGGGGCGAGATTGAAGCCTTGCATCGGGAGCATTCGCGAGGATGAACCCCCTGCCCGGCATGGAGTCTACCCGCGCGCTCTCGCTCGATTTTACCGACATTGCGATCGACAGCGGCGGCATCGAACATTTCGTCTGGCCGCTAGAACGCGATGCGAACTTGCCCGAAATCAAAGCCTTTCTGCGCGGCTTTTCCACGTCCTTGATTCTGCACGCGAGTGACGCGCCCGAGGAAGTTCGTGCGCTGCGCATTCTCTCCAAATGGTTCATGCTCGACATCGGGCGGCTGCACCAAGCTGCGCTGCTCCTCGCCGCCGCTGATCAGGCGGGGATTGAACTTCGGCCGAGCAGCCGGACGCCATTTGCGGCTGCGCTCTTGCGCCGAACGGAACCGCCCATATCGTTGACGGCGGCGCTCGCCCGTGGCGCACCCTTGCCCACTGCCGCGCCACACCTGGTACGGCGGATCGTACGCGAGTGGCAATGGAACGGGCCGCTGCGCCTGCTGAAATCGCTGGCAGGATTGTCGGATGCTGTTGCCGTGGAACCGCAGGCGCTGACCATTACCCATGCGCGCGCAACGGGAGTCACCCTTCAATACGCTCATATGCGTGATTGGTTTCCGCCCGCGAACTTCGACCCGGCCCGGACGCCCCCCTCCTCCACGGTCTTCGCCAATCGCCTGGCGGAGGTAGCGCGTGATTGCCTGAGACACGGGCAACGTTTCCTCGACCCGCTATTGGCCGATTACATCCGCCGTTGGGTCGGCGCTGCATGGTCGTTCGTGGACGCCTTCAACCCCGACCGCCGCGCCGTGCGGCCCATTCCGACCGAGCTATGGGTTGGCCCATGCTCCACAACGATCTGGATGCGCTTCCTCTGTTCCGTCGTGCGGGAGCGGGGCGGACAGGTAGTCGCCCACGACCATGGCTTCGGCGACAATCACTGCGATCAGCACCCCCAACATCTGATCGAGTTCAACGGATGCGACCGGTTCGTCACCTATTCCTGGCCGGGTGCCCGCGCCAAGGCGGCGGGTATCGACGAAGCCCTTCTGTGCGGTTTGCGCGCGCCGAAAGTCGAGGCTGTCGGTCCGGAGCCCCCGGCACTCGCTCCACGACAATCCACCGTATCGACGCCACTGCGCCGAATCCTCTACATCTCAACCTTCTTTACCTTCGAGCAGCCCAAGTTCACGTCCTATGTCCATGCCTATCCCTACCTGGATTTTCAGGCCCGGTTACTGGGCTGGCTGCGTGACAAAGGGGTAGATGTCGCCTACAAGCCTCATCCCGGCGACAGCTTCCAGCCCGTACCGGCTTTTCGTTCCGTCTTGGGCTGCGACGTG